>JBFZER010000040.1:0-3066 GCA_041306765.1 Spirochaetota bacterium
ACCGCGGCGCGGTTGCCCGCGTACCCGTAGGCGACGTGGGACTGGATCGAAAGGATGCTCACCTGTGGCCTCCCGGGCATCGGTCGCGGATGGAAACCGGCCTTTCCATCTCCTCCATGCAGTCCAGCAGGAAGGGATTAAGAATATCCAGAAGCCGGTCCGTCGGCGCGGGACCCCGGGGCCCGGATTCCAGGAACGCGGCCCACTTTTCGAAGGTGTGGGACAGGAGCACCTCCGGGGCCGCCCCGAACCGGTCCCCGAAAGCTCCCGCGTCCAGCCCCTCCCGGGTCCGGAAGGCGGTCATCACGGCCTCGAAGGCGGCCAGGGCGGGGGGGACATGTTCCTCCTCGGCTGCGGCTCCCGCGTCCCGGAGGTAGTCTTCGTGGTCCCGGGTCTCCAGGATCCTCAGGGTCCCGCCGTCCGCCAGGGGAACGGAGGATACCGCGGAAGGTCCCGCGCCGATCCATGCGCCGCCCCTCCAATAGTTGAGGTTGTGCCGGCACTCCGCCCCGGGCCGGGCCCAATTGGACACCTCGTACCGGGCGAATCCCGCTGCGGAACAGGCCTCCCGGACCGCGGACCACAGCTCCGAGTCCGCCTCCTCGGTGGGCAGGATGACCGTCCGAGTCCCCACGGCGGCCTCAAGAGGCGTGCCCTCCTCCACCGTCAGCCCGTAGAGGGACAGGTGCTCCGCCCCCGCCGCGGAGGCCCGGGCTATGTCCGCCCTCAGCCCCTCCGGATCCTGGCCCGGCAGGCCGACCATCAGGTCCACGGAAAGCCGACCCTTCCAGGAGGCGGCCGCCAATTCCAGGGCCCGGATCCCCGCAGCGGGATCCGCGTATCGTCCCGCAGCCCCCAGGGCCGGAGCCTGCCCGCTCTGGTATCCCAGGCTGAGCCGGTCCACACCGCTATCCGAAAGGATGGTCAACGTTTCCGCCGAGAGACTCTCCGGGTTGGCCTCAACAGTCCATTCCCGGAAGCCCGTCCCGCCTCCCAGCGCCTCGACCCCCGCCAGCAGGGCGCGAAGTGCCTTCGAGCCGAGAGCCGTCGGGGTTCCCCCGCCGACATAGGCCGAGGAAAACGAATCCGCCTCGAACCGTTCCGCCAGGGCGGCCGCCCGGCCCAGGGCAGCCTCGGCCATGCGGAAGGGCTCGGATTCCGGACACGCACCCAGGGGTATAGAGTGGAAGGAGCAGTACCCGCATTTTCCGGCGCAGTAGGGGACGTGGATGTAGAGGCCGGACTGATCCGGCCGGAATTCCCGGGGGATCAAGGGACTCCGAAGGATCGGAAGGGCCAGTATCGAAGGATCACCCGCGCCCGGAACCGGCTTCGGTCCACGGGGCCGTAGGCCCTCGAATCCAGGGCGCTCGTGCGATTGTCGCCCAATACGAAGTATTGGCCCTCTCCCAGGGTGATCTCCGGGAAGGAACCCGACAGGGGCAGGTTTTCCGACCAGCCCTCGGGCAAGGTCTTTGACTCGGCCTCGTAGACCCGGCCGGAAACCTCGTACTCCGTCAGGTAGTGGACGCTCCCGGCCGTCTTGATATAGACCTCGTTGCCCTTCATGTACAGGGAATCCCCGGGCACGGCTACGACGCGTTTGACCGACACTCCGTTCAGCCGCTGACGGGAGGTAGAGAGGGAGCCGCGCTGGAAGGTGAAGAAGCGCACCAGGGAATCCGCCGCCTCCAGGTACCAGGGATCGCGCTCGTAGAAGGGGGCTTCCAGGACGACGAGGTCCCCCCGGCGGGGGTCCGATATCCCCCGGAGGGGCCTGCGCAGGAACACGCCCCGCGGACCGAAAGCCAGGGGAAAGGCCAGCACCTGGTCCCCCGCGGACAGGGTCGGGAACATCGAAACGGACTCCACTCGGTAGGGGGCGAAAAACACCCCCGTCGTCACCTCGTAGGCCAGATACAGGAACAAAAGGATCCCGAGCCGACGCTTCAGGGTGAGCCGCTTGATCCGCTGTTCCGAATAGGGGGATCGCCTGCGCACGTCGCCCCCTACCGTATCGGCCCGAGCCGACTCAGGGGCCAGTAGATGAACCGCGCCTTACCCAGGACCTTCCCCTCCGGAACGGGACCGAACCAGCGGGCGTCCCGGGAGTTGTCCCGGTTGTCGCCCATGGGAAAAACCCTTCCGGGTGGTACGTACCAGCCCAGCTCCATCCTTCGATAGGTCTGGGCAGTCCGGCCGTCCTGGGGCGCCATGGAATACAGGGTCCGGGCCAGGGAATGCGCCGACGCCAACTGGTCCTTGAATCGGGCCAACCCATCCGAGGAGTGGACGGCTTCCCCTCCGGCCGGAACGTACGGTATGCCCGCGGCGGCATAAGCCGCCGACGTACCGGCTTCGTGGATCGCGGGGTACTCCTCGGGGCGGACAACCCGCAGGGTGGGATAGGCAGTCCGGGACGCGGCCTTGTGCTCTTCCTCCGGAATCCAGCGGGAGGTTCCCGCGAACCGGAACTGGAGGTCCCCGTCCCGGACGCGCACCCGGTCCCCTCCCACGGCCACGGCCCGCTTGATGAGGTAGTGGACCTTAGGACCCCCCGCTTCGTCCCGGTCGATGTCCACGGCGGTCAGGGTGAGCATATAGATGAGCTGCTGGACGATGGTGAAAAACGGTCCCCGGGAGATGTACGACGGATTCTCGAAGACGATCACCTGGCCGCGCCGGGGGACCGAGACGCCCGGCAGCTTGGCGACACCGGGAAGCAATTCGGGACCGTACACGAACTTGTTCACGAAGATCATATCCCCCACCTCGAGGGTGCCGACCATCGATTCCGAGGGGATCCGGTACATCTGGAAGAGGTATTGGTTTATGACCAGGACGACGCAGGCGGCCCAGACGATGGCTTCGATCCAGTCGACCAGCCAGTGCTTGGATTGCTGACGCATCTTCCGTCGCAGGCGGCGGCGCTTCCGGCGGGTCAGGAACTCATCGGCGCGCCTGTGCAGACCTGCGTAGAACTCGTTTTCCGCATCCACGGGCGGAACGGTAGCATCTTTCGACCGCGTTGACAAGTCTCCGGCCGGATTCCTATAATCCTCCACC
>JBFZER010000041.1:0-5654 GCA_041306765.1 Spirochaetota bacterium
CCCGCGGCGCGACAGCCCGGGAGGCACGATGAAGCGAGCATTCAAGCTATTCCTCGACACGCTGGAAGTCTACATCCCGGCGGCCGTATTCGCCCTCCTCATCGCGAGCATCTTCATCCAGGTGGTCCTTCGCTACGTTTTCAATTCCCCCAGCCCTGAACTCTTCGAGATTTCGATCTACGCCTTCGTCTGGGTCATCTACCTGGGCGGAGCCCTGGCCTCCCGGTACGACCAGCACATCCGGTTCGACCTGATCTATCGCAGCCTCAAGCGGCCCTTGCAGATCGTCGTCGATTTCGTATTCAACATCGCGACCCTCGGGGTCCTTCTGTATCTCCTGGTGCCGAGCTTCCGCTACACCTTCGAGATGTACAAGATCAAGGCGTCGGCCCTGCGGATCCCCTGGACCTTCCTCCTGATCGTGTACCCCGTCTTCATCCTCCTCGTGATCATCCACACCAGCGCAGCGACGTACCGCGGCATCCGGGAACTCCTGGGCAAGGGCCGGGCTCCCGAGGAGACACCGCCATGGATATAGCCGTCACCGTCTGGCTTGTCGTCTTTACCGTCAGCTTCCTCATGGGATATCCCTTCGGGTTCAGCATGTTCGCGAGCTCGACCCTCTACATCATCCTGAAAGGGATCGACATCACCACCGTGCTGGACATCATGGTGATACAGTTCGAGACGAACTTCGTGCTCCTGGCGGTGCCCCTGTTCATCTTCTCCGCGAAGCTCCTGAACGCGTCCCTGCTCACGGACCGGCTCTTCGACTTCGCCAAGGTCCTGGTAGGCCCCCTGCCGGGCGGGCTGGCCCACGTGAATATCGTCAACAGCATGATCTTCGCGGGCATGTCCGGATCCGAGATCGCGGACGTGGCGGGCCCCGGCCAGATGGAGGTCCGGGCGATGGAGAAGGCCGGATTCGACCGCCCCTTCAGCTGCGCGGTCTCGGCCTCCTCGGCCACGATAGGACCCATCATCCCGCCGAGCATCCCCATGGTGATCTACGCGATGATCTCCGGGGCTTCCGTGGGCTACCTCTTCCTGGGGGGATTCCTCCCCGGAGTGCTCCTGGCGTTCTGCCTCATGATCGGGGTCTACATAGTATCGATCCGGAGAAAGTACCCGGTCGGTCGGTGGTATACCTTCCGGGAGATCGTCGCGACGACAAAGTCGTCCTTCCTCATCCTCCTGGCTCCCGCGATCCTGCTCCTGGGCATCTACACGGGGATATTCACCCCCACCGAAGCAGCGGCGGTGGTCTGCGTGTACTCCCTCGTCCTGAGCCTCGCGGTCTACCGGACGGTGAACTTCAAGGGGCTGTTCAAGCTCCTCGTGGAGAGCGTGGCCGCCGCGGGATTCACAAGCTTCACGATAGGCGGGGCCTTCCTGTTCGGGTACGTCCTGGCCCGGGAGGAGATCCCGGCCAAGATCGCCGAGTTCTTCCTTTCCCTGGGGATCACGGGCAACCCGGCCCTCACCCTCCTGTCCATCAACGTACTGTTCCTCATCCTGGGATGCTTCGTCGACGTCTCCGTCTCATTGCTCATCGTTGTGCCCCTGATCCTCCCGGTGGTGCAGGCGGCCGGCGTCGACCTGGTCCACTTCGGCGTCGTGGTCACCCTGAACCTCATGATAGGACTCTCCACTCCGCCCTTCGGAGAGGCGGTCTTCATCATCGCCCGGGTGACCGATACGCCCCTGGGAGCCGTGTTCAAGGAGATGTGGCGCTTCATAGGCTTCATGATCCTGGCCCTCATGCTCATCAGCGTATTCCCGGACATCGTGCTGTTCGTACCCCGCCTGGCCGGGTACCAAGGATAACCCATGGAAACAGACGAGAGATTCATCGACGCCCTCCGCGAGGGACTCGACGAGGAGACACGGACCCGGGTGGACCGGGTCGCAGACACGGCCGCGAAAATCAAGGAGCGGGGCGGGAAAATAGCCGTCGTCACCGGCAGCGGACCCAACCTCCACGAGGGGGTGACGACCCTCCTGGCGGAGTTCATCCGCCTGGGCGTGGTGGACGGCATCCTCACCTCTTCGGCGGTTGTGGCCCATGAGATGGCCGGAGCCCTGGACGAGGTGAAGCGTGTCCCCGGTTCCGCCGTGGGAATCCCCCCGGAACTCCTGCCCAAGGGCGGGATCTTCGAGGCAAGCCTCCTACGGCCCGGCGACCTGGACAGGATCTCCCGGGAGATGGTCGTGGACCGGGGGCTGATCGACCGGGTCCTGGCCGCGGACGGCAAGGTCATCATCAAGGCCGCGGGCAACATGGCCTATCCCGTGGGCCTCCGGACCGAGCGGCTCGCGATGGAGATCGAGAGCCTGGCGGGCCTCCACGGCCTGCCCTTCGAGCGGGCGGCCGGCCTGGGCGCCGACCCCCGCACGATGATCGGCGCGGGGGCGGCCGCGGGCGTTCCCGTCCTGGTCACAGTGCCCCAGCTGGTGGGCGGAGGCATGGTCGGCCTGGCCGTGGGAGACTCGATCCCCCTGAAGCGGCGCTCCGAGCTGGTGTCGCGCATCCTGGGAGGGGCGGACCTGATCATCGAGAGCGGCATCGCCCTTTCCCAGGAGATCCACGACGGCCCCTTCGAGACCTACACGGGGCACGGCATCTGGACCCGCTGGGAGGGCTCACCGACCTACAGCCTGGCCGGCAAGACCCTGGTGCGCATCGACCTGGATCCCAACCTGGAGCGGGTCTGGAAGATCGAGCGGGAAGGCGCCTCGGTCCAGGGGGCCGTGGACCAGGGCCTCCCCAAGACCAAGACCTTCAAGGTCCCGTTCCGCATGGAGATGTCGGGCTTCGCCCGCCTGGAGGGCAGCCTTCCCCTCGTGGGGGACCTGGGCATCCTCTGGCCGGTGATCGCCCTGGGAATTTGCCGGCGGCTCGGCCTCAAGCCGGAGTTCCTGTCCTATCCCCAGGAATCCGAGCCCGGCAAGCGCATGCGGAGGTGGATCGTGGAAGAGGTCGGGATCCTGGACCGGGACCGGATGCTCGCGGGGCTCCGGGAGGCGCGGCCGTGAGCGGGATCATCGGCGTCATACCTGCCCGGTACGCCTCCACCAGGCTTCCGGGGAAACCCCTGGCGGACATACTCGGAAAGCCCATGATACGCCGGGTCTACGAATCGGCCGCGCGCGCGGGCATCCTGGACCGCCTTATCGTGGCCACCGACGACGAGCGCATCGCCCGGGCCGTCCGGGACTTCGGGGGGGAGGCCGTCATGACCTCCCCGGACCACCCCTCCGGCTCGGACCGGATAGCGGAGGCAATCCGGGACATCCCCGCGGACATCGTCGTGAACATCCAGGGCGACGAGCCCTTCGTCTCGCCGACCATGATCGAGGAGGCGGTCCGCCCCCTCCTCGAGGATCCCGCCCTTCCCATGAGCACCCTCATGCACGAGATACCCGAGGAGTCCTTCGGGGACCCGAACGTGGTGAAGGTCGTGGTGAACCTCCGGGGCGAGGCCCTCTACTTCTCCCGCTCCCTCATCCCCTACCCGCGGAAGAAGGACGGCCACCGGGCCTACGAGCACGTGGGCATCTACGCCTACCGCGCGGAATTCCTGCGGACCTTCACCAAGCTCCCTCCCTCGCCCCTGGAGCGGCTGGAGAGCCTGGAGCAGCTCCGGGTCCTGGAGAACGGCTACCGCCTGAAGGTCGTGGAGACCCGGGCCCCGGACTACGTCCCCCTGAGCATCGACACCATCGAGGACCTCGAGCGGGCCCGCAAGCTCGCGGAAAAGCTGGGATAGACGCCCGCCGGGCAGCGGACCGGACATCGCAGGAATCGGGCCCCGATGGGTCCGTCATACTATGGTTAGGAGAATCGAATGCTGAAGCTGGACGACAAGCTCCTTGCGGCGAACAAGGAGACCGAAATCCTCTCCGCCTACATCGCGGCGGACCGCATAGAAGCGGGCCTCGCGGAGAACCGGGGAGTCTTCGACGACCTGGCGGCCTACATCCGGTCCTGCCGCCCGGACCGCATCGTCTTCGTGGGCAGCGGGGCCTCCTGGTGCTCCCTGTACACGGGGTTCTGGTTCCTCCGATCCTCGAGCTCCCTTCCGGTCCTCCACTTCTTCGGCCCGGAGCTCGCGGCCGACGACCCTCCCGTGCTGAAGGAAGGCCGGACCCTGGCCATCCTCTCCTCGTATTCCGGGAAGACCGCCGACACCCTGGCGGCGAGCGAATACCTGGGCGCCATGGGCATACCCCGGATCGCCCTGAGCAAGGATCCGGGAGGTCCCCTGGCCCGGTCCTGCGAGCGAGTGCTCGCCTACGGGGACAAGTGCCTCTACACCTCGGCCATGGCGAACCTCCTGTCCCTCCTGGGAACCTACCTCCGGCTCCGGGGGGAGGAATCCCAGGCGGCGGGGATGCTCGCCGACCTGGCCCGGATTCCCGATCTGATGCGCGGATCCCTGGGCAAGGCGGAGGAGCGGGCCATGGCGGCCCTGGAACCCCTGGCCGGGGACGATTTCTTCTACGTCCTCGGGGACGGCGCCCTCTGGGCCCTGGCCTACCAGTACGGCTACACCAACCTCACCGAGTACTCGAGGGTCAACGCGGCCTGCCTCCGTGCCTGCGAGTGGCGGCACGGCCCCCTGGAAGTCCTGTTCCGGAAGCCCGCCATGGTCCACTTCATAGGGAATGACAGGACCCGGGCGTATTCCCTAGCCACCAAGGAGTACTGCGGCGCGAACGGAGCCCGGCTCGCGGTCTTCGACGTGGAGGACTACTACCGCGTCCATCCCGCCCTGGCCCCCTTCGTCCTCCACCCGGTAAGCCAGTTCTTCCTCCTCTACCAGAGCACCCACCGGGGGATCGACATGGACGACTACCTCCAGATGCACGTGAAGCCGTACCTGCCGGGAGAGACGTACTTCTGATGGGCGGCTTCTCGGGCGTCTATGCGGCCATGCTCACCCCCTCGGGCGAGGACGGGGGGGCGCCTCCGGCCTCGGCGGTGGAGTCGTACAGCCGGTTCCTCCTGGAGCGGGGCGTGTCCGGACTCTTCCCCCTGGGCACCACGGGGGAATGGCCCCTTCTCCGTGAGGAGGAGCGCATGCGGATCGCCGAGCTTGTCGTGGGATCCGCAAGGGCGTGGCGGAACGGCCCGGCCGGCGGAGAGCGGACGGGTACGGACTCCGGGCCGGCCAAGGTCATCGTGCACGCCGGCGCCGACTCCACCGACGAGACGGTGCGTCTCTGCCGGCACGCCCGCGGCATCGGCGCGGACGCGGTCGGGGTCATCTGCCCGCCCTATTACCCCCTGGACGAGGAGGCGCTCCGCTACCACTTCCGGACCGCGGCCCGGTCCGTGCCCGACCTGCCGTTCTTCGTGTACTTCATCCCGTCCCTGGTCCGCTGCGACATGACCCCGGCCCTGCTCCTGAGGCTCACCCGGGAGGCGGACAACATCGTCGGCCTCAAGTACTCCGGGGAGAGCGTCCCGCGCTTCCGGGAATACCGGCGCGTCCTGGGCCCCTCCTTCTCCCTGTTCATCGGGGACGACAACCACGCCCTCCCAGGCCTGCGGGAGGGCGCCGACGGCATCGTGTCGGGAAACGCCTCGGCCATGCCCGAGCTCCTCGTCGACCTCTACCGGAGCTTCCGGGCCGGGAAGGACGAAGCCG
>JBFZER010000042.1:0-6943 GCA_041306765.1 Spirochaetota bacterium
CGCCCAACTGGGGCCGGAGGTGCCCATCGCGGTTTCCTTCGATCTGCACGCCAATGTGACCAAGCGCAGGGCGGAGAGCGCCGACATCATCGTAGGGTACCGTACCAATCCCCATCGGGATCATTTCGACACGGGCCGCCGGACCGGGGACCTATTGGTGCGCACGGTCCTGGGCGGGATCAAGCCGGTCATGCGGGTGAACAAGATGGCCTTGCTCAAGGGCGGCGGCATCAACGTGGATTTCCTGCCTCCCTTCCGGAAAATCTTCTCCGCCATGAAGAGCATGGAAAAGAAAAGAGGCGCCCTTTCGGTGTCCTTCTTCCCGGTGCACCTCTGGATCGACGAACCGGAACTTGGGTACAGCACCATCGCCATCACGGACGGAGATCCGGGATTGGCGTCCGTCCTGGCGGACGAGATAGCCGAAATGGCCTGGGCGGTCCGCGATGTTCCCCAGCCCGCGGTTGCCGCCCCGGAAGAGGCCGTTCAGATAGCGAGAAAAGCTAAGCTCGCCCGGGCCCTGGGCACCGTGGTTTTCTGCGACGCTTCCGACGCGGTAAGCGCGGGCGCTCCCGGGGAAAGCATCTGGATCCTGAAGGCCCTCATGGAGCAGGGAAGCGGGTTGGTGTCCTACCTCACGATGCGGGACGAAGCGGCTGCGTCAAAAGCATGGGAGCGCGACGTCGGGGACGAGGTGACCCTGAGCGTAGGGGGCAGGATCGATACGCTGTACAACCAGCCCTTGGAGTATTCCGGCATCGTCCTCTGGAAAAGCGAAACCTCCTACGGAAAGACCGTGATCGTACGCCGGGACGGCATTCACCTGGTCGTGTCCGAGCTTCCAATAGCCTCGAAAAAGCCGAAGGATTATCAGAGTCTGGGACTGTCGCTCTGGAAGGCCGACATCGTGGTCGTAAAAAACCTCTTCCCGTTCCGATATTTCTATCTGCTCTACAACCGCAAGACGGTCAATGTCCTGACGCCCGGACTGAGCAACACGGATGTCTTCGGTTTGAAGTACCGACACATACCCCGTCCAATATATCCCCTGGACAAGGTGGAGGACTGGAGGATCGCTCCCTGAACGCAGGACCCCTGCACCGGGGGCACGGGGGCTTTGCCCCGTTCACTGCGCCGGAACGGCGCCGTAACCCCGGGCCGGGGAAGTCCGGTCCGGAAGTACGGTCCAGACGGGGCCGCCGTTGTCCGCGGGGGCGAGGGATCCGGGATCTCCGGTTGCCGCTCCGGGAAGGTTCCCGGTCTGGCAGTAGTTGTTCTCGTTGAGCACCAGGGACCCCGAACCGAACTCGCCGCCGGAATCCACGGCCCGATAGTAGGCTGTCCCGGACTCGCTGGCGAGAAGACACCCGGAAAGGGAGAGTCGGCCGCGGTTGTGGACGGCGAAGCCTTTTCCGGTCGATACGTTGCCGGCCACGGTGCAGCGTTCGAGCGCCAGGGTTCCCCCGGATAGGTCGATGCCTCCGCCCCGGGTCTTGGCCGAGTTGCCGAAGATCGTGCTGTGTGAAAGGCGAACCTCGGTCTCGCAGGCCACGTGGATGCCGCCTCCGCCCTTCAGGGAGTCGTTCCAGGCTATCAGGCAATCCTCGATCCGGGCCGATCCCGGCTTGTCCACTTTGATGCCGGCCCCGCTGCCCTGGCACCCCACGGCGGCCGTATAATCCGCGGCCGGCCGCATGACCGTGCGGTTCGCGGCGATCACCGAACGCCGGATCTCCAGGGGACCCGCCGTCCATATCCCCGCGCCCGCGGAAGCCTGGTTCTCGATCACGCCGCAGTCCTCGATCACCAGTGCGCCGTAGTTGGCGATCCCGCCGCCGTTGAGAAGGCGGTCCGAGGGACGGCCCGCCCGTACTGTCAGTCCGGACAGGTACAGGCGGCCTCCTTCCTCGACTCGCAATACTCGATCGGCGGCCTCCTCCGGACGGCTTGCCGCTTCCAGGGTACTCACGGCCGCTCCGAATCCGAGGATCTCGACATCGCCGCGGATCACGATCCCCCCTTCCCGATGGACGGCATCCATCAGGCATATCCGCGCGTTTCCGCCGGGAGCGGCGTCCAGCGCGGCGCGCAGGGTAGGGTACCGGCAGCCCACCTTCCCGACCGTCACAAGGGAACCCGGCTCCATTTGGACGGCTGTGCGGCCGCGGGCCAGGAGGGGATGGATCCTGACGGGGAGGGGGAGGGGTTCGGGCGACGGGGCCTGGGCGCCCAGGCCTACCGCGGCGGCGAAGAGGAAGGCCAGAGCGACCCGGGCGGCGGACGCACGCCCCCGGGCGCGGTGAGGGATGGGGGCGGCGACCGGAGAGGGATAGGAAAAAGATGCGCGCCTCATGGCGACGACTTCGGGAAACGGTAGCTCTCGTAGGGATCGCTGACTATCAGGGCCTCCGCGGTTCCGTCCTTGCCCGGGACGAACTCATACTTCACGTCCCCGGTCTTGTCGAAGAATCCTCCCTCCGGCAGGGGGTAGATGTACATCGGAAGCCCGAGGGAATCGTAGATCGTGTTCCCTTGGTACCACAGACGGGTGCCTTCCGCATGGACCCGCATCGAAGCGCCTTCCCCGAAGATCTCGCTCGTGTCGTACACCCCTTCAAATTTCCTGTAGGCCGCGGCATCCGGGGGAGCGGGGACCCGGGGTACGGGCGGTTCGTAGGGAGTCCCGAACAGTATCGCCGCCAGATCTTCGGCCATGCGGCGGGTGGGAGCCTGATCCACGTTGCTCAGGACGATGATATCGACAGTCTCGTCCGGGTACCGTGTGAAGTCGGAACGGAATCCGAAGATGTAGCCCCCGTGATAGGTCCTGGCCCTGTCCTTGTTCGGCCGAAGGTACCATCCCATGCCGTAGGCGTTCCGGCTCTGAGGAGTGGGACCGAACAGGAGGGCCTGGGATCGGTCTCCCAGGATCCGGCCCCGGGCCAGAGCCCGGCTCCAGGAGTACAGGTCGGCGGCGCTGGCGTAGATCGCACCGGCGCCCGCCGCCCAGGTGGAATCCCAGCGCGGGACCGGCACGTAGGACTCACCCGTGTAGTGGTACCCCACGGCGAAACCGTCCGTGCCGATTCCGGCCTCGTAGTCGCAGCCGGCGGCGGACATCCCGGCGGCTCGGAACAATTCTGTTTCCAGGAAGTCCGAGTAGTCCATCCCGGAGACGGCTTCGACGAGCCTGCCGAGGACCACGAACCCGGAATTGCTGTACCGGAATTTCGTTCCCGGTTCAAACTCGAGGGCCGGCTCGTCGATGGACGCAAGGAGTTCCTCCGGAGCGGCCGGTTCCCGGAACGACTCGAAGGCCCCGGGGAAGAATATGAAATCCGGCAACCCGGAGGTGTGGGTAAGCAGGTGTCGGATGGTGATGCCCTTCCCCTCGAAATACCCGGGGAGGTGCCGGGATACGGGATCGTCGATCGACAGAGCCCCCCGTTCCTGGAGCAGGAGCACGGCGGCCGCCGTGAAGCCCTTGGTAACGGAGCCCAGCCGGAATCGGGTCCGGACGTCGTTTGGAACCCCTCGGACGCGGTCGGCCATTCCGTAGCCCTTGCAGAACAGGATGCGATCCCCCCGGGCTACCAGGACTGTGCCCGTGAAGGTTCCGGCGCGAACGTACCCGCGGACATACGCGTCCATCTCCGGGGCGACGTCGGGTCCCGGCGCGGCCTGGGCGGCTATCGGGAGAACCATCATCATGGATAGCAGGATTCGCATCATCAATCGGATCCTGCGGAAAGAACCGGAATCCCATCTCATCTTCACACCTCCAAATTCAATCGGAAGGGAACGGGGGATCGAAGGATTGTCGCCTCGTTCCCGCCCGGCGTCAAGCGGAACCGGCATGCCCAGCCCGGGGAAGATCCGATGCCGGTTCGACCGGACCGGCGGCTGAAAACGGGATCTTGAGCTGTTCGTAAAGGTTTTCCTTGCTCCTCCGCGCAGGGGGATTATACTGGTTCCATGGAACGAAGAGACCGCCTTCTCGAAGACCTCCACGACACGCAGGAAGCCTCCGGCCGGAATTGGCTGCCTCCGGACGGTCTGGATCGGATCGCGCTGCGGTACGGCATGCTCCGGGGCGAGATCCGGGGGGTCGCATCCTATTATTCCATGCTGAGCCAAGAGCCCCGGGGAATGCACGTCATCCGGCTCTGCGAATCCCCGGTCTGCCGGCTGATGGGTTCGGAGGATCTGCTGGCCTTCCTGTCCCGGGAACTCGGGGTGAAGCCGGGCCGCACGACCGAAGATGGTCTGTTCACCCTCGAGGAATGCCAATGCCTGGGGCAGTGCGGACTTTCGCCGGCGATGATGGTGGACGGCCGGGTCTTCACGCGACTGACGCCGGAATCCGCCCGGGCGGCCCTGTCTCTCTTCCGGGATGCCCCGGATACCAGCGGGTCGGAGCGCGGAAAAACCGAAGCCGTTGCGGACCCGGAATCCGGGGCGGAGGTCCGGCCCGGATTCCGGGCCGCGTGCGCCGGGGAAACCCGGATAGCCCTGCGGTACATCGATGTCCACGACCCCGAAGACATCCGGTCCTACGAGGCCGCCGGAGGATGGGCCGGATTCCGGGCCGCCCTCGGGAAGGATCCGGACGATCTGGTCGCGGAGCTCACGAAAGCCGGGCTCCGGGGGCGGGGCGGTGCCGGCTTCCCCACGGGCGCCAAGGAGAGGTCCGCCGCCCAGACCTGCGAAGACTGCGACCGCTACGTCGTCGTGAACGCCGACGAGGGAGAGCCGGGCACCTTCAAGGATCGGGTCATCCTGGAGCGCGAACCCCAGGTCCTGCTGGAGGGTCTGGTCATCTCGGCCTATGCCATCGGAGCGCGGATGGGGTACGTGTACGTCCGGGGAGAGTACACCCGCTCCATCGATCGACTCCGCCGGGCGGTCGAACAGGCGGAGGGGTCCGGCTACCTGGGAAAGAACATCCTGGGTTCGGGCTTCGATTTCGACGTACAGATCCGACGGGGCGCGGGTTCCTACCTCTGCGGGGAGGAACTCACCCTGCTGGAGTCCCTGGAAGGAAAGCGCGGGTACCCGCGGATAAAGCCGCCCTTCCCGGCGGAGAAGGGTCTCTGGGGCAAGCCCACCCTGGTGAACAATGTCGAAACCCTTGCCAACGTCCCCTGGATCGCGGAAAAGGGAGCAGACGCCTACCTGGAGTTGGGTGTGCCGGGGTCGCCGGGCACCAAGGTTTTCTGCGTTTCCGGAGACGTGGCACGGCCGGGATTCTACGAGGCCGAGCTGGGCATCACCCTTCGGGACCTGGTGGAAGGTTTCGCGGGGGGTGTGATCCCGCCTCCGGGTTCCGGGATCGGAACACGGGCGCCAGCCGCCGATTCCGGCCCGTCCGGAGCGGCCTCCTCAGCGATCCTGCTGGGGGGAGCCGCCGGCACCTTCGCTTCCCCGACGCGGATGGACATCCGCCTGGATTACGACACCCTGCGGAAGGAAGGGCTGACCCTGGGATCCGGGGCTGTCATCGTCCTGGGTCCCGGCCGCGACCCGGCACGCACGATCCAGTCCATCCTGGAGTTCTTCCGCCACGAGTCCTGCGGCAAATGCGTCCCCTGCCGGGTGGGCACCGCCCGTCTGGCGGAGGCGGGGCGGACCCTGGCGTCCGCCGAACCCGGAAGGCGCCGCGCCATCCTGGAATCGATGATCAAGGAGGCCCAGCTTATGGCCGCGACCTCCCTCTGTCCCCTGGGGCAGTCGCCGATCCTGCCCCTGGCCTCCGTGGCCCGGGAACTTCGGGAGGCCCTCGCATGAACGAAGCTCCCGCGGTCCGCTTCACCGTGGACGGCCGCCCGGCCGAGGCGCCGGCGGGATCCAATCTCCTCGCGGCCCTGCGTGCCGCGGGCGCCGAGGTCCCGAGCCTCTGCTGGCACGCCAAGCTCACGCCCACCGGGGCCTGCCGGCTCTGCGTTGTCAAGATCGAAGGCCGGCGGGGGCTGCAAACCTCCTGCTCGATCCTCGTGGAGGAGGGGATGCGGATCACCGCCTTCGACGAGGAACTCGAGGTGTCCCGCCGCTGGATCCTGTCCCTCCTGGCGGAGGAGACCGTGTCGGGGTCCGACGGCAGCCACCGGGACGAGCTCGAGGAGCTCCTGGATCGGTACGGCCTGGGGCGGACGACCGCGCTCCGGCTGTCCCGCGGGGCGGAGCGGCCGACGGACGAGAGTTCCCCTGTGCTGTCCTTCGACGCGTCCCGCTGTATCAAGTGCTTCCGCTGCGTGAAGGCCTGCCTGGAGGTGCAGGGCAAGGGGGTCCTGTCCGTGGACGGCCGCGGCTTGGACTCGGTGATCCTGGCGGGGGAGGGGACCTGGGGGGATTCGGAGTGCGACGGCTGCGGGGAGTGCGTCCAGCTCTGTCCGACCGGCGCCCTGGTGGAAAAACCGAACCGGGACAAGTTCCGCGGCGTGCCGGAGGTCCGTGCCGCCGGAGCCGCGCCGCCCGGAAAAACCCCAGAATCCGGGGCCAAGATTCGTACCACCTGCCCGTACTGCGGAGTCGGCTGCCAGCTCGACCTTAGCGTCCGGGACGGCCGCATCCTCCGCTCCGACGGGGCGGAGGGTGTGCCGCCCAACGACGGGAGGCTCTGCGTCAAGGGCCGCTTCGGCTACGGTTTCGCGAACCACCCCGACCGGCTGACCAGGCCCCTGATCCGGGACGGTTCCGGCTTCCGGGAGGCTTCCTGGGAGGAAGCCCTGGACCGCGCGGCGGCGGGGCTGAACGCGGTTCGGGATCGGCATGGTCCGGACTCCCTGGCCGGATATTCCAGCGCCAAGTGCACCAACGAGGAGAACTACCTCTTCCAGAAGCTGGTCCGGATATCCTTCGGCACGAACAACCTGGACTACTGCACCCGGCTCTGCCACGCGTCCACGGTCACGGCGATGCTCAAGGCCATCGGGGACGGCGCGGG
>JBFZER010000043.1:0-2987 GCA_041306765.1 Spirochaetota bacterium
TAATGATGATGGAGGAAATCCGGCCGTTCATATGCTCTCTTTGCCTTGATGGAACCTACGGAAGCCGCTCTATATTTGCTTTAACCGGCCTTGTCAACGGGAATTTCGCCCTCCGCGAGGACCCGGAGGAGTTTTTCCGCTTCCCCGAGCCCCTCCCGGTAGGACTCGTCGAAGGCGGCTTCCCCCGAGCGGCAGGACAGGAACAGGGGGGTGAACAGGATCGCCCGGAAGTCTTCCACGGGCCGGCCGATCTCCCCCCATATCTCCTCCAGCAGGCGCTCCGTGGAGGCGCGCCACTCCCGGAAGGCCTCCGCGTAGGGGGAGAGGGAGCGCAGCGGATCGATGTCCCGAATCCGATCGTTCAGTTCCTGAAGGAACGGGGTTTGGACAGGTTTCGTTTCCAAGCGATTCACCTCCCGGCTCTTGTGGCCCTTCCTATCACATCCGGCCTTTCGCCGCCCGGGAGAAGTGAACATGCGTCCACGGAAGAAAAGGGGCCGGGCCGGAATGCGTCCTCGGCCAGCCCCATGGTTGCGGTGCCGCTTTCGGATCCGGGCAGCCGGCCCTGCAGGTCGCCCCGGTTCAGGTTCTTCTTTCCCTGCCTTCGTTCAGGTCGGCCATCAGCCGCCGGATTGTTTCCGTCTGCCCCTCCGTCCGGGACAGGAGGCCCTCCATGGTGTCGATCTCCTCCCGGATGTAGCGGGACGCCTGTTTCCTTATGTCCTCGATGGTCCGGTTGATCCGCTCTTCCCAGGAGTTCGACAGGCGGGAGAGGTTCACCTCCACTTGGTGGGGGATCTGTTCCATAAAGTGGCGCTCGAAGACACCGCAGAACAGGGCCATGGGAATGAGGAACCACAGGAGATCGAAGTGAAACTGGAAGGTGTGGCCCACCCGGATGTCCGGCCGGGAAGGCTCTTCCACCTCGATGTTCCACTCCGCCGCGGCCATCCGGACGCCCAGGATCCGCTCGATGTTGCCTTCCAGGGCGACCCGGAAGGACTTCAGGTACCGGTCCAGGGCGGACTGGGCCTTGAGCAGGGTGCCAAAGAAGTGCCGGTGCTCCCGCTGGGAGATCTCCTCGAGTTCATCCGTCAGGACCTCCCGGAGCCACCCTTCGTAACGGCGGGACCGTTTCCAGAGGTTCCCCTTCCAATCGGCCATGTCCTTCGCGAGGCGCAGGGAAAGCTTCTCTATCAGCGGCTTCCTGAACCGGTTCAGGTACTGATCGATGTTGATCCGGGTGTGGCGACAGGTCTCCCGGGTCATGATCATCAGTTCCTCGTTGATCCGGGTGATGCCGGCCTTTTCCCCCAGGATCTGCTCCCGGAGGGCCCGGCGGTCCTCGTCGGCCCGAAGGGAGGTCTGGAGCGCGATGTCCAGGTAGCTCCGGCAGTTTGCCGCCAGGGACTGGACCTTGTACTGCAGGATCCGGCCAAACTCGGCGTCCCGGTTCAGGGCCAGGGGATCGAGGAGCTCCGCTTCAAGGCGGCGCTGGAACTCCTGCGCGTCCATCCGGATGGAGAAAAGGTAGATGGGAAAAACGCGGTTGAGTTCCCTCTTGAGCGTCTCCTGGAAAAAACGCACCACCTCTTCGCGCTGCTCCGGCGACAAGAGGTCCGCCTTCGTCAGGAGAAGGACAATCCGGGGCGTGTACCGAAGCAGTTCCCGGATGAGTGCCAGGTCATGTTCCGAGAGGGGCCGGTCGGCGCTGATGGCCAGGAGCGCCGCCCCGACTTCCGGGAGCCAGTTTTCCGAGGTCTCCATGTGATACTTGAAGACGCTCCCAAGGCCCGGCGTGTCCACCAGGCGGAGCCCCGCGTAACGCGTCAGCGACGGGAGTTCGATGTCCACCACGGCGACATCCTTGTCGTTGTTCGGGTTCTTCGCCTCGGAGGTGTATTCGTCGAGCCTTTCCAGGTGGATCTCCGTCCGGGTCCCGTCGAAATGGGACACGAAGGCCCGCTCCTCGGGGCCATGGACGATGCGGGTGATGACGGTGGTCACGGGGATAACGCCCACGGGCAGCAGGCGGCGACCCAGGAGCGCATTCAGGAAGGAACTCTTGCCGGCCTTGAACTGGCCCAGGATGGCCACGTCGATGAGGGGGCTCTTCGCGGCCAGGTTCTCGCAGACGTCCAGGGGGCGCTCCAGGGAGACGAGACCGAAGCGGGAGACGGCTTCGCGGATGGGAATGAGGGTTTCCCGGAACCGGGATCGGGCAACGTCGGAGGCCGGATCGACAGGCGGCATGAAAAAAGCTCCTCCAGGTTCGGGTCCTGCAGGAGCCTTCCTCTCCTGCCTGGACATGTCGTTCAAGCAGGAGTCATCAGCCCCGGGGGCGGTTTATGGTGAACTCCATCACCGTGCGAATCTTTATGCGAAGGCGCACCTGCTTGTCAAGGAGGATCGGAGGCTGCGGGGAAAGGGAGTCAATATGGAACCATTGCCTTTCCCATGCCGGTTGCGGTGCCGCGGGCCGGCGAATCCGTTGCTTTGGACACGGCCTTTCTGATATGGAAGTATCCTGTTTCAGGAAAACCAACGGGAGAGATCATGCCCCACAGAATCGAAATCGGTTTCCAGGAAGGACTGCGGGACGCCCTGGGCGAGAAGATCCGGCGCCGCATCATCGAGCACCTCCACCTGGCCGTGGACACCGTCCGGACGGTGGAGGTCTACACCATCGACGGGGACCTGTCCCGGGAAGACCTGGAGGCGGCCGCCGCGGGCCCCCTCTCGGACCCGGTGATCCAGCGCTACGCCGTCGACCGGGGTCTCGCGGACCGCTTCGCCTGGCTCATCGAGGTGGGCTTCCGGCCCGGCGTCACCGACAACGTGGGCAAGACGGCCCGGGAGGCCCTGGCCCTCCTCTTCGGAAAACCGACGGAGGCCTTCCCCCGGGTCTACAAGTCCCGCCAGTACCTCCTCGACGGCCCCCTCAACCGGATCGACGCGGTGCGGATCGCCTCAAGCCTCCTGGCGAA
>JBFZER010000044.1:0-4636 GCA_041306765.1 Spirochaetota bacterium
CTCCCGGACGCGTCGATCGCCGCGATCGCGCGGTCCACGGCGGCCCAGGATCGCTCCCGCTCCGGTATTCCCATCGGCAGACATTGGATCGCCAGGGCCGACCGGATCGTACTCGTTTCCATGCTGATCCTCCTGTAGGAAAAAATGAAAGGCCGGAAGTCCTCCGCGCGTCCCGGGGCCTCACCCCAGACCGAACGCGAAGAGCCCCCGGAATACGATGATCCACGCGGCGATAGCGGACGCCAGGAATCCCGCGGCGCAATAGACAGAATCCGCCCGGGTCCAGGGGCTGTCCTTGAGAAAGGTCCTGGGTTTTCCGCTTTCCACTCCCCGGGCGGCCATGGAGAGGGCGACCCGTTCCCCGTGGCGGACCGCGCCGGCCAGAAGAGCCGTCGCGGTATGCAGGCGGTCGGGAAGGCCGCGTTTCCGGCCGCCGAAGCGAAGGGCCTGGGCTTTTTCTATGATCGCCAGATCTCTTCGAAGCAGGGGGATCGTGTTCCATCCCGCGAACAGGGCGAATCCTACCCGAGGCGCAAGGCGCAGCCTGAGCATGAGGGCTCGCACCAGGTCGTAGGGATCGACGACAAAGATATACCCGACGGACAGGGAAATCAGGCTCACGCTCCGGAGGAAGACCGCGGTTCCCCGGGATACCCCGTCCGTTCCTTCCGCGGGGAAGAGGGCATTCAGGGCGAAAAGACCCAGGGATACGAGGGACAGTACCGCCAGGGTCCTCAGGTACTTCGGGAAGTCCAGACCGCCCTGGATGGCGAGGTTGACGATTCCCAGGCCCAGATAGACAAGGGGAGTGACATGGTCGTAGGACAGAAGGACGGGAACCAACAGGCAGACCGTCACGAAGAGGACCGCCAGGGGGTTACGCGGATTTGAGCGAGCCCGCACGGGCGGCCTCCTCGCGGACCAGCTTCCCACCCTTCATGCGGAAGACGCTATCCGCCACGGCTCGCACGAATTCCTCGTCGTGGGAAACCAGGAGCAGGCCGGCACCATCCGCGGCCAGGGAACGCAGGTCCCGGACCAGAGTCCTCCGGGTCGAATCGTCGAGCCCATAGGTCGGCTCGTCCAGGAGGTAGAGCGGCCTGCGCTCGGCCGAGGCGACGGCCAGGTTCAGCCGGCGCTTCTCCCCCTCGCTGAGCCGGTAGGGGCTGGAGGCTGCTCTCTCCCCCAGTCCGAACCTTTCAGCCTCCTTCAGAGCCCGTGCTCCGGAAAGTTCGAGTTCCGCCCGAACCGTCGAAGCCACGAACATGTGCTCGGGATTCTGGGGGATGTACAGGAAGGCGGCGTTGAATTCACGATCCCTCATCGCCGCAGGGTCCCGACCCCCGAACCGGACGGTGCCGGAGCCGGTCGGCAGGATACGGGCTATCTTCGCCAGCAGGGTGGTCTTGCCGCAGCCGCTGGGGCCGACCAGGGCCGCGATCTCGCCCCTGCGGACGGTCAGGTCCACACCCTGGAACAGGGAAAGGCCGCCGTCAAAGCGGTGGCTCATGCCCCGGATCTCCAGGGCCGGCGCGGTCGGATCGCCGGGCTTGGCGGTCCGGTCCGTCCCGATCCTTTCAAGTAGGGACGGCTCGCGGAAGTCCGACGGGGCAAGACGCCCGTCCGCCGTGATTTCCCAGCTCTGCGTGCAGACGGCCGCGGCGGCCTTTATCCTGTGTTCGACGACGATGACCGCCGTGCGGGCGGGCAGGTCCGCGAGGGCCGCGAAGAAAGACCGGGAGGACTCGTCGTCCAGGTACGCGGTGGGTTCGTCCAGGAACAGCACATCCGGCTCCCTCGCCAGGGCGGCGGCCAGGGACACCCTTTGGCATTCCCCGCCGGACAGGGTGAGGGGATGGCGGGCCGCGAGCCGGGAGATTCCCAGGCGCTCGAGAATCGTATCGACCCTGAGGCGCAGGTGCGGAACATCCAGTCCGTCGTTTTCCAGGGCGAACGCGACCTCCTCCTCGACGGTGGGGGTCACGATCTGGGCTTCCGGATTCTGGAGCACCACGCCCTTCGCGGAATACAGGCATTCCACGGTTCCCGCGACGGTTCCCGGCACGTATTCCGGAGCGAGTCCCGCCATCATCTGGAGGAGGGTGGATTTTCCGGATCCCGAGGGGCCGCGGATCAGGATCCGGTCACCCTCCCGGACCGTCAGGTTTACGTCCCGAAGTATGGGCATCGACGCGCCTCGGTACCGGAAACCGGCGGATTCGAGACGTACCAGGTCACGCACCGTAGTCGTCGGCGCCGGAGCGGAGGTTCGCGGCCACCCCCGTACGGATGATCGCGCGGCCCACCCGGTAGGCGCCGAATCCGGCCCAGAAGGCGCCCCCCGCAAGGATGCTGACGATCTGGACGGGCCAAACCCAGGGCTGGAGGGTCCAATACTGGCTGTAGATGAAATCAAGGCCGTAGGAGAGGACGCCGGCGGCCATTCCTGCGGCTACCATGACCTTCAGGTCCCAGCGCTTGTAGCCCGTCCGGGCGAAGACGAGTTCGCAGCCCAGGCCCTGGACAAGCCCCCAGAGGGCCGCCGTCAGGCCCCACTGGGTGATGAATCCCTCCAGCACCGCGGCGATGAGCTCCCCGAAGAGGGCCGCGCCGGGCTTCCGGATCAGGAAGGGCACGAGGGTGCCTCCGGTAAACCACATCCCGGTCAGCAGGTACCCGAGGCCGATGGACGACAGGGGGGCCGCGAGGGCGGACACGAAGGTCCAGCCCCAGAACAGCACTCCGACGGCCACGGCCAGGACGACCAAAACCACGATTTCGTTCAGTTTCCAGGGTTGTCGTACAGCCATGATTTCTCCTTGCCGGATGGCTCCGGACGGGCGGGTGAAATGGCTGTGGGGGAGACGGATCGGTTCCCTTCGCCGGTATTATCCGGATCAGGTTCAACGGGTATTATCTCAGGCTCCCAACGGGAACCACCCCACGATGATTTGATACTATCTCCCCTTCGTGATAAGGTCAATCCTGCGGGGAAGGACGCGGAACGATCCGCGTCGTAAGGAGTGCCGATGGGGTCCGAGAAGGCCGGGAGCGAAGGGGGAAGATTCGGCGGGATTCTGGGAATCGCCGCGGCCTGCTTGAACCTCCTCGCCGCCGGATCGGGGTTTTCCTATGTCCTGCACCCGGACTCGGAAGGTCTCGGCCTTGTGTTCGGCTGGCTCCTGCCGGCCGCCGTCGCGGCGACCTGCGCGGGGTGCGCCGGAAGAGGATTCCATCTCCGCTTGTCCGGGTTGTACCTTGCATGGACCGTTGCGGGATTCCTGCTGCTTCCTCTCCTGATGATAGCCCGGGCCAGCTTTCTGGGCGCGGCCGGTTTCTCCGCGGCCACGCAGACCGTCGTTTTCGGAACCCTGGGCCTGGGATTCCTCTCGGCGATGAAGCAGGATATTCGCGCCCGCGGTGAAGCTTTCCCGCGCCCCGGCGCCGCGATCGCGGGGTTCGCGGCGGGCATCGCTGCCCTGGCCGTCACGATCCGTTTCCTCACGAACCCCCATCCTCGGACTGCGGGAGTGCTCATTCCCCAATGCCTTCCCTACTGGTCCCTCGGATTCCTGGCCGCGGCCGCCCTGTCCGCCCGCGCCTACGGCACTCTGCGGCGATCCCGGGCGGGCTCCCTGCTGTTCGCGCTGCCGGCCTTGGCGGCGGCCGCACTGGCGGCGATCCCCGTGTACCAGACCCCCGGCGTAGTACGGGCCGCGGAACGGGATTTCCTACGGGCGTTCGGGGACGGCGCCAGGTCCGAGCCGGATCTGCTGAGCCGAAGGCTGCCCTTTTCCCCGGGAACCCTCTTCCTGGGATCCGACACCGGGAGACCCGTACCCCGGCTCGACGTCCCGTACCATTCCGAGACGGTCCCGGACGGAAGATCCTACACCTTCCGGTTCGACCAGTGGTCCCCCGAGGGCGCCGGGCCCCATCCCGTGCTGATCCGGATACACGGGGGCGGATGGGTCAGCGGCGACAAGGGCTACGGGAACATGAACAACGTAAACCGCCATTTCGCCTCCCTCGGATATCTCGTTTTCGATCTTCAATATGGACTGGCGGAATCCGGAACCTTCCGGCCCCGCGCTCCTACGCCGGAGGGGATGCTCGGGCCCTTCGGCATCGAGGACATGCTGAGGCATATCGGGACGTTTTCTTCCTACCTCGCCGAAAATGCGGGGGAACTGGGGGCGGACCTGGATCGGGTCTTCGTAAGCGGGGCCTCGGCGGGCGGGCACCTTGCCCTGGCCTCCGCCCTGACCCTGACTTCCGGGTATGCCCGGTCCCATCCCGGGGTGGGATTGGATCCCCGTTTGACGGTGAGAGGGGTGATCCCGTTCTATCCCGGGGTCGGGTATGCGGCGGGTATGGGAATCCCTTCGAACCCCGAGTTGGACAACCTTGTCCCTCTCCTGGGACCGGAAAATCCGCCCGCGCTTTTCTACCAAGGCTCCCTGGATGGAATGGTGGATCCCCTCAGGATCCGGGAATTCGTTCGAGAGTACAGTGCGTCCGGCGGCGGCGACGCGGTGCTGGTGGAGTTCCCGTCCGCAGGGCACGGAAGCGACCTCGTGTTCTGGAATCCCTACAGCCAGGTGTTCCTCCACTACATGGAACGTTTCCTGGCGAT
>JBFZER010000045.1:0-5045 GCA_041306765.1 Spirochaetota bacterium
TCCGCGAAGAGGGCCTTGAGCACATGAAGGGCCATAAAACCGCGAAGGTACTCCTCCCGGGCCTGGACCAGGGAGAGCTCCGTGGACCACTCCACGTTGTGCCCCTCGTCCAGGGCGTCGATGCAGGGCTTGGCGATTTCGAGCCGGTCGTTCACCTGGACGGTTTTGAGCTCGAAGATCCGGGAGCCCCCCAGGTAGGAGGCCACCAGGTTCGGGGCGATCTGGGTGTGGGGTCCCGCCGCGGGACCCAGGGGGTAGAGGATGCGGCTACCCAGGACCTCGAAACCCCGGGAATCCGGCTCATCCTTGAAGACCTTCCGGAAGAGGGCCTGGGGTATGTCGTAGATGCTCTTTTTTGCCCGGTACTCCCCGGCCATCCGTCCGATCAGCGCCCCCATGGGCGTGGTTTCCATCACCTTGCTCGTGCTCACCGGTACCCCCAGCGCAGGAATCGTCCGCTCCCCGGAGCGGCGCATATGGGATGCTCGTTTCGGTCCGCCCGGGCCGCGTCGTAGACCAGATGCCCCCGGACGTAGGTTTTCAGGAAGCGGCCGGTAAGCCGCATGCCTTCGAAGGCCGTGATCTTCCCCTTGGACAGGAGGGTCCGGCCCTCGATGACCGTGGTCCCCTCCGGGTCCGCCAGGACGAAGTCTCCGTCCTTTCCTGTCTCCAGGGAGCCCTTGCGGGCGGACAGGCCGTAGCGCTCCGCGGCGGCCCGGGCGGTGACCTCCAGGTAGCGCCCCAGGGCGAGGCGGCCGCCCAGGAGGCCCTCGGAGTAGAGGTAGGGGGCCCAGGTGCCCGTTCCGGGGATCCCCCCGTAGTCGGTCCAGAGGTTCCCGGTGTTCTTCTCCTCCTCCGGGGCCGGGGCGTGGTCGCTGGTCACGAAGGATAGGGTCCCGTCCGATAGGAGGGCCCAGAGCCGCTCGGCCTCGCCCCGGGCCTTCACGGGCGGGGCGGTCTTGAGGGAAGAGCCCAGGCGCTCGAAGTCCTCGGCGGAGAAGGCCAGGTAGTGGGCGCAGGTCTCGCAGGTGGCCCCGGCGGCGGCCAGGAGCTCCGCGGCCTCGGCCGTGCCCACGTGGACCACGTGGAGCCAGGCTTCGTTCCCTCGTGCAAGGGCCGCGGCGGAGGCGGCGGCCACGGTCTCCGCGTCCTCGGACCGGGCGTCCACGTAGTCGCTCCACCGGGGGACCTGGGTACCCCGGGCCTTCCGGAGCCGGGCTTCCGCGGCGGTGACGAAGTCCAGATCCTCGGCGTGCAGGAGGATCGGCCGCCCCAGGGCCGCCCCGCGCTTCACGACCCGGGGGAAGTCGTCGTGGGTGACCCGGGTGAAGGTTTTCATCCCGGAGATGAAATAGGTCTTGAAACCCACCACCTCCGGGGCCAGGGCCTCCATGTGCTCGGCAAGGCTCTCCTCCACGGCGTGGCCGGACACTCCTCCGAAGAAGGCGTAGTCCACCACCGCGGCCTTGGACACGACGGACAGTTTGTTGTCCAGGGCCGCCTTGGTGGTGACCGGGGGCAGGGAGGTGCAGGGCATGTCCACCACCGCGGTCACCCCGCCCTTGGCGGCCTCGGAGGAGCCGTGGAGGAAGTCCTCCCGGTGGGTGAAGCCCGGCTCGTCGAAGTGCACGTGGGGATCGATGGCCCCGGGCAGGACCTGAAGGCCCCGGGCGTCCAGGACCTCCTCCCCGGATTCCGGGGCCAGGCTCTCCGCGATCTCCGTTATGCGTCCGTCCGGGCCGACCCGGAAGTCCCGGCGCAGGAAGTCCCGCTCGTGGCGCAGGGCCAATAGTCCGTTCTTCACGATCATGGGATCACCCCCGCAAGGTAGTCCAGGGCCTTCTCCGGGGTCAGGGGCAGGTCGTGGAAGCCCGGCTCGGTCAAGCGGTCCCCCCGGGCGGCCTTCAGGGCGTCCAGGACCGCGAAATACCCGGCTATTCCGTACATGAAGGGGGGCTCCCCGATGGCCTTGCTCCGGAGCACCGCCTTGGGATTCGGGGCATCCGCCAGGAACTCCAGGTCCACGGGGAAGTCCAGGAAATGGGCGTCCGGGAGCTTGTAGGTGGACAGGGTGTCGGACAGGAGTTTTCCGGTCCCGTCGTAGCGCAGGTCCTCCAAAAGGGTCCAGCCCAGGCCCTGGGCCAGGGCGCCCTCGGTCTGGCCCCGATCCACGACCTCGTCGATCACGTTCCCCGCGTCGTGGACCAGGGTCGCGGAGTCGACCCGGCAGGTGCCCCGGATCGTGTCCACCTCCGCGGTCAGGACCGCGCAGCCGTAGACGTGGTAGGCGAAGGGGCTGCCCCGCTCGGCGGCGCCGTCGTAAAAGAGCCCCGGGGTGGCGTAGAAGCCGTGGGCCGAGAGGTCCACCCGGGCCTCGTGGGCCTTGGCCACGAGGGCTTCCCAGGGGGCGTCCGCAAGGCCGGATTCCGCGCGGAACGCGGCAAGCCGCTTGACGATCTCCTCGCAGGCGACCAGGGCGGCCATGCCGTTCAGGTCCGTGCCCGTGCTGGCCGCGGTGGGGCTTGTGTTGGCCACCGCCGCGGTCCGGGTGCGCTCGATCCGGACCCGGCCCTCCGGGATCCCCAGGGTCAGGGCGACGACCTTCTGGATCTTCCGGTTGACCCCCTGGCCCATCTCCACGGCCCCGGTATGGACCCCCACGGACCCGTCCCGGTACACGTGGACCAGGGCGCCCCCCTGGTTCATCATCAGCTTGGTGAAGGAGACTCCGAAGCAGAGGGGCAGGGCGGCCAGGCCCCGCTTCCGTTCCCGGTGGGTCCGGTTGAACTCGTCGATTTCTGACCGCTTCCGGCCCCAGTCGGACCGCTCCAGGGCCCGGTCCACGCTCCGCTCCGTCCGGGCCTCCGTCACGGGCATGCCGTAGTGGAAGGTGTCCCCGGTGCGGAGGAGGTTCTTACGCTGGAGCTCCAGGGGATCCACTCCCATGACCTCCGCGGCCTTGTGCAGGGCCGCTTCCATCACGAAGATCCCCTGGGGGGCTCCGAAGCCCCGGAAGGCCGTGAAGGGCGGGAGGTTGGTCCGGCACATCCAGCCCGTAACCCGGAGGTTGGGGACGCGGTAGGCGCCCGCGGCGTGGAAGAGGGTGCGGGAGAGGATGGCCGGAGAGAGATCCGTGCAGGCCCCGGAGTTCTGGTAATAATCCACCTCGAAGGCGAGGATCCGGCCCTCCGCGTCCAGTCCCAGCCGGTAGTCCGAGCTGTAGGGGTGCCGCTTCCCGGTGAAGGTGAGGTCGTCCTTGCGGTTCAGGTAGATCTTGACCGGCCGGCCCGTGACGAAGGCGCCCAGGGCGGCCAGGGCGGACCACGAGGCGGCCTGGTCCTCCTTGCCCCCGAAGGCCCCGCCCAGCCGGGGGGCGTCCACCTCCACGGCGTTCATAGATAGATGCAGGTTCCGGGCCACCGCCTCCTGGACCCCCGTGGGGGACTGGGTGCCCGAGAGGACGAAGATCCCGCCCCCGTCCCGGACCTGGGCCACCGCCCCCTGGGTCTCCAGGTAGACGTGCTCCTGGCCCCCGGATTCCACCCGGCCCGAGACGACCACGGCGCATTTCCGGAAGGCCGCCTCGGGGTCCCCCATCCGCATCGTCCGGGGGGAGAGGATGATCATCCCCTTGGCATGGGCTTCCCGGGGGTCCGTGACCACCGGGAGCTCCTCGCCCTCGACCTTGACCAGGGCGGCGGCCCGGCGCGCCCGGGACCGGGTATCCGCCAGGACCAGGGCCAGGGACTGGCCCCGGTAGGTCCACTCGTCCGCGACCAGGAGGGGCTCGTCGGACACCGCCGTTCCCAGCTCGTTCTCCCCGGGGATGTCCCGGGCGGTCAGGACCCGGACGCTGGGGTGCAGGGCCAGGGCCGCCGCGGCGTCCAGGGAACGGAGGCGACCGTGGGCGGACTTGGACACCACGGGCTGGCCGTGGAGGAGGCCCGCGGGCTCGGGCAGGTCGTCGATGTACTTCGTGAGGCCCAGGACGTTCTGGACCGATTCGGGATTCCAGGATTTCATGGCCAGAACTCCTCCAGCAGGCCCTGGTCCGGGAAGAGCCGGACGAAGTGGGCCAGGACCAGGCGCTCCAGAAGACGGGTCCGGTAGCCCGCGGAGCCCCGCACATCCGAGAGGGGCGTGCAGTCCGCCAGGGCCAGCCGGGCCGCCTCCCGGGCGGCCGCCGCGTCCGGGGCCTTCCCGACCAGGTGTTCCGAGGCCGTCCGGGCCAGGAACGGTACCGCGGCCATCCCGCCCACCGAGAGGCGGGCCCAGGATATCCGATCTCCCTCCATCCGAAGGGCCAGGGCCGTGTTGGCCGTGGCTATGTCCAGGCTCTCCCGTTTGGACACCTTCTCGAAGTTGAACCGGACCGGACCCGCCGACGCGGGTAAAAGCAGGGCTTCCAGGAACTCGCCAGCGGCCAGGGCGGTCTTCTTGTATCCCAGGAAGAAGTCCGCCAGGGGAAGCTCCCGGGTTCCCGAGGCGGAGCGGAGCCGCGCCCGGGCGTCCAGGGCCAGGAGGATGGCGCTCATGTCCGCGATGGGGGAGGCGTTGACCACGTTGCCCGCCAGGGTGGCCCGGTTGCGGATGGGCAGGCTGGCAACCTGGGCTTCGAAGGCCTCTATGCCCGGGGCGTGGACCCGGATGGCGGGGTGCTCGAAGAAGGCCCGCACCGTGACGGCGGCCCCGATCTCCAGGAAGTCTCCCCTGCGCCCGATCCGGTCCAGGCCCGCCTGGCGGTCCGTGAAGGCCACGCCCGCGCCCGGTTCGGGGTCGGGGTTGCGGACGAACCAGTCCGTCCCCCCGCCCAGATTGAGGCCCTCCGGGGCGTCCGCGGGCCGGCTTCCCGGTTCGGGAAGGCTCGTCATGAGGGCGGCCAGGGACGCGGGCAGGACCTTCCGCTGACCCAGGGTCGTCAGCCGCGCCTCGAGGTCGCCGGGCAGGCCCGCGAAGTCCCGGGTCAGGGTTTCCGCGGCCCGCCGGATGGATCCGTAACCCGTGCAGCGGCAGAGATTTCCTTCAATGGAAACCAGGGCCCGGAC
>JBFZER010000046.1:0-4147 GCA_041306765.1 Spirochaetota bacterium
CTGATGTCCGCCCTGGGCGCCCGGGCCGTGGACCTCCTGGGAGAGGTGTCCCCCGGGATCCCCCTCTGCTCGGTCCGGGGGGGCGAGCGTCCGGGCCTGCTCCTGGTGACCAAGGCCGGGGGCTTCGGAGCGCCCGACGCCCTGGAAAAGGCCGCGGCCCTGCTGTCCTGCCGCCCGGGGGCGGAATCGTGAGCCGCCGGCCCTTCCTGGCCCTGACCATGGGGGACGCGGCGGGCATCGGGCCGGAGATTTGCGCCAAGGTTCTGGCCCGGCCGGGGCTCTGGGACGCCTGCCGCCCCGTGCTGATCGGGGACCGGGCGTCCATGGATGCGGCCCGGGAACTCCTTCCCGCGGCCGGCCGCCCGCGCTTTTTTCCGGTCTCCGCCGGCGACTTGGACCGTCTGGGGCCGGATTCCCCGGACCCCGACGGGGTCCCCCTCTTTCAGCCCGGAGCGCCTCTTTCGGGGGTGGAACCCGGCAGGCTCTCCGCCGAGGCGGGCCGGGGGGCGGTGGAATTCGTCAAGGCCGCGGTGGACCTGGCCCGTTCGGGCCGGGTTGCGGGGATCGTCACGGCCCCCCTCAACAAGGCGGCCCTGCACGCCGCGGGATTCTCCTACCCCGGCCACACGGAGCTCCTGGCCGAGGGCTTCGGCGTAAGGAACTACTCCCTGGTCCTTTCCGCCCGGGGCACATTTGTCTTCCACGCCACCACCCACGTCTCCCTGCGACGGGCCCTGGACCTGATCGACGAGAACCGGGTCTATGCCCAGATCCGCCTGGCCCACCTCCTGGCCCGGGCCCTGGGCCGGGGAGGGGAGACCATAGCCGTGGCGGGCCTGAACCCCCACGCGGGGGAGGGGGGGATCTTCGGAACCGAGGAGATCGATTCCATCACCCCCGCGGTGGAGAGGGCCCGGGCGGAGGGAATCCCCGTGGAAGGGCCCCTGCCGGCGGATGTTTTGTTCCCCCGTGCGGCAAAGGGGGTCTACCGCTTCCTGGTGGCCCTCTACCACGACCAGGGGCACGCGGTCTTCAAGACCCTGTACTTCGACGAGGGGGTCAACGTGACCGTGGGCCTGCCCGTGATCCGCACCAGCGTGGACCACGGCACGGCCTTCGACATCGCGGGCAAGGGCATCGCCCGGGACGAGAGCCTGGCGGAGGCGGTGCGCCTGGCGGCCGCCCTGGGGCCGGTGTGGGCGGAGATCCGGGACGGTGTCCGGGCGGCCCTGGAGTGAGCGGTCCCCTTTGACCGCCGAATCCGGAGGCTCTAGACTGTAGCCATGATCCGGCGCGGCGCGATTACCGTGTTCCTGGCCTTCCTCCTGCTTCCGACCCTGGCGGCGGCCCAAGGGGCCCCCAAGCTGGTCGTCCTGCTCCATTCCTACCAGAACGATTACGAGTGGACCCGCCTGATCAACCAGGGAATCAACACGGAGCTGGAGGACGCCCGGGACCTCTCCTGCCAGGTGAAGGCGGAGTACCTGGACACCAAGCGTTCGTGGAACGACGGACGGGCGGAAGCGTTCGCGGAATACCTCGGCCGCCGCTACGCGGACACGCCGCCGGACCTTGTGATCGTCTCGGACAACGACGCCTTCGAGTTCATGCTGGGATACGGGGATCGGATATTCGGCCCCGTGCCCTGGGTCTTCACGGGAGTCAATGATTTTACCCTGTCCTCCATCGCACGGGTGCGGGATCGGGTCACGGGCGTGGTGGAGCGGATCGACTACGCGGCCACCCTCCGCCTCATCCTCGCACTTTTCCCGGGGACCCGGGAGGTCAAGGTCCTGTCCGACCGGACCACCACGGGGCCGAAGACCTTGCACGAGCTGATCATGGCCGCGGAGGCCATGGGCTTCAACCTGCCCCTGACGTCCTTCCCGGACGTCCCGTTCCGGGAGGTCCTCCGGACCGCGGTCCGGCTCCCGCCGACCACGGCCGTGCTCCTCCTGGCCTACGCCCGGGACGGGGCCGGGGAGGTATGGTCGAGCCGGGACGTGGCGTCCCGGGTCAGCGCCGCCGCCTCGGGCCCGGTCTTCGGGATCTGGGACTTCTTCCTGGGCCACGGCATCGTGGGAGGCGCCCTGACCTCCGGCCTTGCCCAGGGGCGGGAGGCGGGGCGAATGGCCCTGCGCGTCCTGCGGGGCGAGTCTCCCGGCGCCATCCCGGTGAGCGATGTGCCCTCCACGCCGGTGATCCTGGACTGGCGCCAACTGCGGAGGTTCCGGATCCCCGCCGGCCGGATGCCCGGGGGCGCCCGGGTCGATTTCGAGCCCCTTGCCCTGCACCAGCGCGACCCCGCCGCGTTCTGGGTGCTGGTCGGCCTGGGAGCCATCGCCGCCGTCCTGGCTGGATCCCTCGGGATCATCGGGATCGCCTACAGGAAGGTGAGGCTGAGCGAGGAGCGCCTGGCCGCTTCCCTGCGGGAGAAGGAAGTCCTGCTCCGGGAGGTGCACCACCGGGTCAAGAACAATTTCCAGGTGACCGCCAGCCTCCTGAGCCTCCAGGCCGGCGTCGTGGAAGACGAGAGGGCCCGGGCCGCCCTCCAGGACAGCGAGAACCGGATCCGGAGCATGGCCCTGGTGCACTCTGAAGCCTACGGGGAACAGGACCTCTCGGAAATCGACCTCGGAGACTACGCGCGCTCCCTTGCGGGCAATCTCATCTCCTCCTACGCGGCCGCTGCGGGAGCCTCCCGGTTCCGCGTCACCGGGGATCCGGTTTCCTTCGGCATGGAGCGGGCCATACCCCTCGGGCTGGTGCTGAACGAGCTCATCACCAATTCCCTCAAGTACGCCGCCGCGGGCCGCGGCGGCTGCGCGATGGAGCTTGAGATCCGGAAGGGCGGAGAAGACGGGATCGGCTGGGTCCTTACGTATTCGGACGACGGACCCGGACTTCCCAGGGACGTTCCCCTGGAGAAACCCAAGACCCTGGGCCTCCAGTTGATCACCCTGCTGGTCCAGCAGGCCGGCGGCCAGGTGGAGCGGGATCCTGAAATCCCGGCGGGCTTCGTGATCCGGCTGGAGAACGGCCCTTCCTGAGTTTTTCTTGACAGATTCATTCTTCATTTCGATAATCCTCAGTTGATCGGAATCCGACGGTTCTCCAGCCGGACGGACGTCGGAACCTAGGTTCCATGGAGACCATCCGTCGGGACTTCGCCCAGTTCAAGCTGAGGGAGGATGGCGCATGACCGCCCGGGAAATCGTTCAACGCCAACTCGACTTCTACAACAAGCACGACCTCGACGGTTTCTGTTCGATGTACTCCGAGGATATCCAGGTTTTCAGCTTCGGCTCCGCCGCTCCGGATTTTTCGGGCATGAAGGATTTCCGGGAACGGTATGCGCGGAGGTTCGAGATCGAGGGCCTGCGGGCCGAGGTGATGACCCGGATCGTCAAGGACGACATCGTGATCGACGAGGAACGGATCCGGGGCCTCGAGGAGTCTCCGAATACGGTGATCGGGATTTATGAGGTCAAGGACGGACTTATAAAACGGGCCACCTTCCTGCGATGACCCGAGGGACGGAGAGGCGCCGCACCGAAGCGTCCGGCTCGCAGCGAAATTGAAAGATTATAAACATTGTAATATATTTATCCCATGTCGAGTCGAGCACTCGGGGGAGGGTCCATGACTGTTGAGGAATATCTTCAATCCGTTCCTTACGAACAGAAGGAGCCGTTCCAGAAACTCAGACAGACCATCCTCGGGAGCATGCCGGTCGGCCTGGAGGAACGGATCCAGTACGGGATGATAGGGTGCGTGGTTCCCCACTCCGCGTACCCCGCGGGTTACCACTGCAACCCCAAGGACCCGTTGCCCTTCCTGGCCCTGGCCGCCCAGAAGGGCTCGATCAACTTTTACCACATGGGGATCTACGCCCGGCCGGACATCCTGGATTGGTTCAAGGGCGAGTTCACGAAGGTGTCGAAGCACAAGGTCGACATGGGGAAGAGCTGCATCCGGTTCAAATACTACGACGAGATCCCCCACGAGCTGATCTCGGAGTTGCTCAAGAAGATGAGCGTTCAGGACTGGATCAGCCTGTACGAGGCCGAGCGGGGGAAGGGCGGCCGGACCAATTCCTAGAAGGTCCCGGACGGCCGCTGCGCGGCTTTACAACCGACCCTCAAAT
>JBFZER010000047.1:0-5633 GCA_041306765.1 Spirochaetota bacterium
GGTTACGGCTTTTTCGGTCATGGATTCCTCGCTTGGCGGTTTTTCATAGGATGTCGTCCTGGCCGAAATACACGGCCCGCGCGTTTTCGCTCTCGAGCCACCGGAGGATGTTGCGGTTGAATTCCTTGGCGGAGTGGTATCCCATCTTCTTGAGACGTTCGTTCATGGCCGCGGTTTCTACGATGATGGGGATGTTGCGGCCCGGCTTCACGGGAATGTCCAACTGGGGGATCTTGACGCCCAGGATATCCACGGTCTTTTCGTCCGTGCCGATCCGATCGTAGACCTTGTCCGCGTCCCATTCCTCAAGGTTGCAGACCAGCTGGATCTGCTTCTTGTCCCGGATCGCACCCACTCCGAAGAGGTGGGTCACGTTTATGATCCCCAGGCCCCGGATCTCCATGTGGTGTCCGACGATCTTGTTGGCCCCCTGGCCCATGAGGTAGTTTCCGTTGACGCAGCGGATCTCCACCACGTCGTCCGCGACCAGGCGGTGCCCCCGCTCGATGAGCTCCAGGGCCGTCTCGCTCTTGCCCACCCCGGAATCCCCGGACAGCAGGATCCCGATGCCGAAAACCTCCACCAGGACACCGTGGATGGAGGTCTTGGGGGCGAAGATGTCCGAGAGCACCCGGAGGATGCGGCTGACGAACTCGCTGGAGGATAGGTCCGTCTGCAGTATCGGGCAGTTGGCCGCCTCCGCGGAGGCCAGGAACTCGGCCTGGGGGGCCAGGCTGTGGGTGAAGATGCAGCAGGGCATCTCGAATTCGAAGACCCGTTTCGCCGTCCCCAATTCCCCTTCCCGCTCGAGCTTTTCGAGGTACGCGTACTCCCCCCGGCCGAATACCTGGATGCGCTGGAAGGCGAAGGCGTCGAAGAAGCCCGACAGGGCCAGCCCGGGACGGTTCAGGTCCGGGACGGAAATCTCCCGCCCCAGCCCCTTGCGTCCCCCGATGCACCGGAGGTTCAGGGCGTTATGCTCCCGGAGGTCCAGGTTGAGGAGGTCCAATACGGTGAAACGGACGGTTTCCATACTCGGGGGAGTGTACTACGGTTAGCGGTGGACGGTAAACAGTGGACGGAAGTGATTCATGGGCCGACGGAAAACATCCCCGCTGACGCGGGTGCTCCCATCTACCCTGTCGAGGCAATTCCGTCCACCGACCACTGTCCACTGTTCACTGTTCACTTATTCCTGTCTTGCACCTTTTCCTTTTCCTTCTGGACTTTCATCTCCATCTTGTCCATCAGCTTGTCGATGCCCGCGGCCAGCTCGAAGTCGCGCTCCTGGATATGGGCCTGGGTCCCCCACCGGAAGTGGATCGTGGACTCGCAGATGAAGTCCTTTTCCTTGGTGAAGGCGAAATCCACCGTAACGATGGAGTCCTTGGCGAAGTTCAGGCGCTCGAGCTTCTTGTCCAGGTATTCCCTCGAAGGGGCCCCCAGATCGAAGTGGACGGACCGTACATCGACGTTCATGCGCACCTCCTGAAGTATCGTGTTCTAAACGGCGCCGGCGCCCGGGAAACCGGGCTTCGGTTTCGCTGTTCGTCCCGTGCAGGGCTCGTTCGGCCGATCCGGGCCTTCACTCGTGCCTGCGGCCGAAGGAGGAGTCCATGTTCAGCTCCAGCCTGTATTTCGCCACGGTCCTTCGCGCCAGGTTGATGCCCTTCCGGGCCAGCTGGTCCGCGATGTCCCGGTCGGACAGGGCCCGGGCCTCGTTCTCGATGATCTCCTTTATGACCTGCTTGACCCCCTCCTTGGAAAACCGGGATCCCGAGGAACCGGCCCCGGATATCGAGTTGGTGAAGAAGTACTTGAGCTCGAAGATACCCCAGTCGGTCTGGACGTATTTCCGGTTGGCCAGGCGGGAGATGGTCGTCTCGTGGACGCCCACCTCACCGGCTATGTCCCGGAGGGTGAGGGGGGCCAGGTGCTTGGGGCCCTTGGTGAAGAAGGACCGCTGGAACTCCACGATGGCACGGGTGGCCTTGAGCAGGGTCTTGTTCCGCTGGTGTATGCTCTGGATGAACCATTTGGCCCGGCGGATGTTGTCCTTGACGAAGACGTCCGTGGTCCGGTCGTGCTTCTCCGCGGACAGGCGGTCGAAGAAGGGGTTGATGCCCAGGACCGGAATCTCCTCGTCGTTCAGGACGATGACGAACTCGCCGTCCTTGAGCTTCACCTGGATGTCCGGGATGACGTAGAGGGGTTCCGCGGAGGAGTACTGTCTGCCCGGGAAGGGATTCAGGGTCTTGATGAAGGACAGGATGGCGGCCAGGTCCGCTTCCGCAAGCTTCAGCCGCTTGCGGATATCCTCGTGCTTGCCCTTTTCCAGGAGCTCGATGTGGTCCCGCAGGACCTCCACGGTACGGGGAGGCGCCTCGGGGCAGAGTTCCGCCTGGATGATGAGGGACTCCCGGTAGTCCGCGGCGCAGACCCCGACGGGCTCGAAACCCCGGACCAGGGACAAGGCGGATCTCAGCGCGTCCTCCGGGACGTCCCGGCATACCAGGCGGGGGTCTTCCTTGTGGAACCCTTCGCTGTCCAGGTTCTGTATCAGGTTTTCCGCCGCCGAGCGGATGCGCTCGGGCACGGGCTGGAGCCGGAGCTGCCACAACAGGTGCTCCTGGAGCGTTTCTGCCCGGGAGATGGCCCCCTCCAGGAACATCCGCTTCGAGTCGTCGTTGGGGTCCCTTCCTCTGCCGTACCCCGGATCGGAGGCATTTTCGTAGACCCGGGCGGCGTCGGAATCCGCCTCCCGCTCCTCGGGGAAGGACTCCAGGGACACCGTGGACCGGTCCTCCAGAACCTCCAGGGCAGGATTCGCCTCGATCTCCTGCTGGATCTCGTCCTTGAGTTCGGGCAGGGGCAGGGCCATGAGCCGGATGGACTGTATCATCTGGGGGCTGAGTTTCTGGCGTTGTTCCTGTACCAGCACCGGCTTCTGAAGCTGCAACGAACGCTCCTCTCGAATCTACATAATCAAATGTTATGACCCTACCCCGGAAAGTCAAGGAGCGGGTCCGTCCGCGGACCGGCCGTGCAGGGGTCCGCCCGGAGAAAGGCCCGCCCGTCGCTTTCCGCTTGACCCTTGAAAAACATCCTCGGTATTTTATGGATACATAACTCCCCATATCCAGGTGATCGAATGTCCAAGATGTCCAAGACCGAGAGCAAAACCGAATCGAAAAACGCGCCTCCCGCCGGAAACCCGGCCGAGGGGGGCCTGCTATCCGAGGACGCCTGCGAGGCGACCGAGGACCTGGCCCGCATCCTGGAGGCCCGCATGGCCGAGGCCCAGAAGCGCGCGGCGGAACTGCAGGCGGAGAATTCCGAACTCAAGGACCAGTACCTCCGGAAGCTGGCGGACTCCGAGAACTTCCGCAAGCGGATGTTCCGGGAGAAGGACGACGCGGTCCAGTTCGCCAACACGGCCCTGCTCCAGGACCTCCTGGGCATCCTGGACGACTTCGACCGGGCCATCTCGAGCTCCGAAGTCTCCCGGGACTTCCAGGTGCTCCACGACGGCATCGGCATGGTCCGGAACCGGATGCTCACCACCCTGGAGGGGAAGTACGGGCTGGCCCGGTACGACTCCGCCGGCGCCTCCTTCGACCCGAACGTCCACGAGGCCGTGGCCATGGAAAAGGCGGCCGTCCCGGAACCCGTGGTATCGGAGGAATTCCAGAAGGGCTACAAGCTCCACGGCCGGGTCCTGCGCGCCGCGAGGGTGAAGGTCCGGATGCCGGACGGAACCGCCGCCGCCCCGGAAGCCGGAGCGCCCGGAGACGGAGAACCGGCGGCGTCGGGCGGGAACGGGAAGGCCGGGGAACCGGCACGGAACTGAGCATCATGCGCCTTGCGAAGAATATAAGGAGAGAAGGAAATGGGTAGAATCATAGGCATCGACCTCGGCACCACCAACTCCTGCGTCGCCGTCATGGAAGGCGGGGAGCCCCTGGTGATCGCCAACTCGGAGGGACAGCGCACCACCCCGTCCATCGTCGGATTCACCGGCAAGGGCGAGCGCGTGGTGGGCCAGCCCGCGAAGAACCAGATGATCACGAATCCCGAGAACACGGTCTACTCGATCAAGCGCTTCATGGGACGGCGCATCGAGGAAGTGCAGACCGAGATCAAGCTCGTGCCGTACACGGTCGTGGCGCACCAGAACGACGTTCGGGTCGCTATATCCGACAAACAGTACTCCCCCCAGGAGATAAGCGCCTTCGTCCTCCAGAAGATGAAGAAGACCGCCGAGGACTACCTGGGCGAGACCGTCACCGAGGCGGTGATCACGGTTCCGGCCTACTTCAACGACGCCCAGCGCCAGGCCACCAAGGACGCCGGCAAGGTCGCGGGGCTCGAGGTCAAGCGCATCATCAACGAGCCCACCGCGGCCGCCCTGGCCTACGGCTTCAACAAGGACCAGAAGAAGGAGAAGGTCATCGCCGTATATGACCTGGGGGGCGGCACCTTCGACATCTCCATCCTGGAGCTGGGCGAAGGGGTCTTCGAGGTCAAGTCCACGAACGGCGACACCCACCTCGGGGGCGACGACTTCGACCGGCGCATCATGCAGTGGCTGATCGACGAGTTCAAAAAGGACACCGGCATCGACCTGTCCCAGGACAAGATGGCCCTCCAGCGCCTCAAGGAGGCGTCGGAGAAGGTCAAGATCGAGCTGTCCAACGTCCAGCAGGCGGAGGTGAACCTTCCGTTCGTCACCGCCGACGCCTCGGGCCCCAAGCATCTCCAGAAGTCCCTGACCCGGGCCAACTTCGAGCGCCTGATCGAGGACCTCCTGGAAAAGTCCAAGGATCCCTGCAGAAAGGCCCTTTCGGACGCCGGAATATCCGCGGCCCAGATCGACGAGGTGATCCTTGTGGGCGGCTCCACCCGCATCCCGAAGGTCCAGACCATCGTCCGGGAACTCTTCGGCAAGGAGCCCTCCAAGGGCGTCAACCCCGACGAGGCCGTGGCCGTGGGCGCCGCCATCCAGGGCGGCATCCTGGGGGGCGACGTGAAGGACGTGCTCCTCCTGGACGTGACCCCCCTGTCCCTGGGCATCGAGACCCTGGGCGGCGTGTTCACCCGGCTCATCACGCGCAATACGACGATCCCCTGCCGCAAGAGCCAGATCTTTTCCACCGCAAGCGACGGGCAGACCGCGGTGTCCATCCACGTGCTCCAGGGCGAGCGGGAGATGGCCGGACAGAACCGCACCCTCGGCCGCTTCGACCTGGTGGGAATACCCTCCGCCCCCCGGGGCGTGCCCCAGATCGAGGTGACCTTCGACATCGACGCCAACGGCATCGTCCACGTGTCCGCCAAGGACCTGGGCACCGGCAAGGAGCAGAAGATCCGCATCGAGGCCTCCAGCGGGCTCAACGAGGACGAGATCAACAAGATGGTCAAGGAAGCGGAGCTGCACGCGGAGGAGGACAAGAAGGAGCGGGACCGCGCGGAGGTCCGCAACGAGGCGGACACCCTCGCCTACGCGACCGAGAAATCATTGAAGGACTACGGCGACAAGGTCACCGCCTCCGACCGCGAGGCCATCGAGAAGGCGATCAAGGAGCTCCGGGAGGCCGTGGAATCCAACGACCCCGCCCGGATGCGCGAGAAGA
>JBFZER010000048.1:0-7250 GCA_041306765.1 Spirochaetota bacterium
CCCGCCTCTCCCGCCCGGACCGCAGGGCGCCCCGGATGGAAGACAAAGGGCGCGCGGCCGTCGGGGCCGCGCGCCCGGAATCCCTTGCCTAGTTCTGGACCTCGATGACCTGACCGGAGGCCACGGTCCGCCCGCCTTCGCGGATGGCGAACTTGAGCCCCTGCTCCATGGCGATGGGGTAGATCAGTTCGACGAGGATCTCCGTGTTGTCCCCGGGCATCACCATCTCGCGCCCCTCGGGGAGCTTGACGGAACCGGTGATGTCCGTGGTGCGGAAGTAGAACTGGGGCCGGTAGCCGGAGAAGAACGGGGAGTGGCGGCCGCCCTCGTCCTTGCTGAGGCAGTAGATCCGTCCCTTGAACTTGGTATGCGGGGTGATGGAACCCGGCTTGGCCAGGACCTGGCCGCGCTCGACGTCCTTCTTCTCCACGCCCCGGAGCAAGGTGCCGATGTTGTCGCCGGCCCGCCCCTCGTCCAGAAGCTTGTTGAACATCTCGACGCCGGTCACGACCGTGTTCTTGGTCGGCTTGATGCCGACGATCTCGACGGTCTCGCCCACCTTCACGATTCCGCGCTCCACGCGGCCGGTCACTACGGTGCCGCGGCCGGAGATGGTGAAGACGTCCTCGATCGGCATCAGGAAGGGTTTGTCCGTCAGGCGCTCGGGGTCCGGGAAGAAGGTGTCCATGGCGTCCAGGAGCTCCTGGATGCACTTGGTTCCCTCCGCGTCGTCCGGCTCGGACATGGCCTTGAAGGCGGAACCCTTGATGATGGGGGTCTTGTCGCCGGGGAATCCGTAGAAATTGAGGAGGTCGATGATCTCCTGTTCCACCAGCTCGATCAGCTCCGCGTCGTCCACCAGGTCGACCTTGTTGAGGAAGACCAGGACGGAAGGCACGCCCACCTGGCGGGCGAGCAGGACGTGCTCGCGGGTCTGGGGCATGACGGAGTCGGGGGCGGACACGACCAGGACCGCGCCGTCCATCTGGGCGGCTCCGGTGATCATGTTCTTGATGTAGTCGGCGTGGCCGGGGCAGTCGATGTGCGCATAGTGGCGCTTCACGGACTGGTACTCCAGGTGCCGGGTGTTGATGGTGATACCGCGGGCCTTCTCTTCCGGGGCGTTGTCGATATCATCGTACTTCATCACCTTGTCGCCGAATTTCTTGGCGCAGTACATGGTGATGGCGGCACTCAGGGTGGTCTTGCCGTGGTCGATGTGGCCGATCGTACCGACGTTCATATGAGGTTTGGTACGCTCGAACTTCTCTTTGGCCATTGAACTTCCTCCTCTAACTATATGCGGAACGATCCAGCTCGCACCTTTGGGGACACGGCATTATAACGGCGCTCCCGCATCTTGACAAGAGCCCGCCTGCGGGTCCGCGCCCCTAAAAAAACCCGCCAAAGCCGCTTCGCGGCCTTTGTATCGTCTATCCGGCAGTAGCCGGAATGCCCGGAGGGCATTCCGGATCGCCAAAGCCGCTTCGCGGCCTTTACATCCTCTATCCGGCAGTAGCCGGAATGCCCGGAGGGCATTCCGGATCGCCAAAGCCGCTTCGCGGCTTTGGCGCTACCAACGATAGTGCGCGAAGGCCTTGTTGGCTTCGGCCATCCGGTGCGTATCTTCCTTCTTCTTGACGGCGGTTCCCGTGTTGTTGAAGGCGTCCAACAGCTCGGCGGCCAGGCGCTCGGCCATGGACTTGCCGGAACGGCCGCGGGCCGCCGTGAGCACCCAGCGCATGGCCAGGGCTTCCCGGCGAACGTCCCGGATCTCGATCGGCACCTGGTAGGTGGCTCCGCCGACGCGGCGGGACTTCACTTCCACCAGGGGCTTCACGTTGTCCAGGGCTTTCAGGAAGGCGTCCAGGGCGGGAACCCCGGCCTTTTCCTGGAGAATCGCCAAGGAATTGTCCATGATCCTGCCGCAGGTGGCCTTCTTGCCCTCCCACATCATCCGGCAGACGAAACGGGTTACGATTATGCTGTTGTACTTGGGATCGGGCTGATGGCCGCGATCCTCGGTCTTCTTCTTGCGACCCATATCCGCCTCCCCTTACGCCTTCGGCCGCTTGGCGCCGTACTTGGAACGGGCCTTCTTGCGGTCGGCGACTCCGAGGGTGTCCTTGGCGCCGCGGATGATGTGGTAGCGAACGCCCGGGAGATCCTTCACGCGGCCGCCGCGGATGAGGACCACCGAGTGCTCCTGGAGGTTGTGTCCGACGCCCGGGATGTAGGCGGTGACTTCCACGCCCGTGCTGGCGAGGCGCACCCGCGCCACCTTCCGGAGGGCGGAATTCGGCTTCTTCGGGGTCACGGTCATGACGCGGGTGCAGACCCCGCGCTTCTGGGGGCACTCGTGGAGGGCCGGGGCCTTGGTCTTCCAGACGTTCTTCTTTCGACCCAGGCGTATAAGCTGGTTGATCGTAGGCATTACGCTCGTTCTCCTGTTCGTCCGGGCGTCAGCATCGCCCATTCGGGAATTCGGTACGCGAAGATGTACTATGAAACCTGCGCGCTCGTCGGGGCGCGCGGATCATCACAATAGAATTCAAGGCCCCCCCGTGTCAACCCGTCCGCACCGGCCGGGCTGGCAATCTTCGATCCAACAAGATGAACAGGATGGGAGCAAGATCAACAAGATCTGATAATTTTGATGATCTTGTTCATCCACCTACATCTTGTCCATCTTGTTGGCCCTATGGTTCCAAGGATTATTCCTCTTCATCCACCGGCGAGAAGCCCTCGTCGTCGTCGAAGGCGGTGTCCTCGTCGAAAACCGCGTCGTTCATGTCCGCCCGGTCCTCCAGGGCCATGAGGGGCTGGAGTTCCTTCTCCTTGCGCCGTTTCTCCAGGATTTCCTCCACATAGGCGTCCAGGTCGTCGTTTTCCCCGTCCGACAGGCGGATGTCCCGGTACTTCTTCATGCCCGTGCCGGCGGGTATGAGGTGGCCGATGATGACGTTTTCCTTGAGGCCCCGGAGGCTGTCGGAGGCCCCCGCGATGGCCGCGTCCGTGAGGACCCGGGTAGTCTCCTGGAAGGAGGCCGCGGCGAAGAACGAGTCGATCTTGAGGGAAGCCCGGGTGATGCCCAGGAGCAGGGGCCGGCCCACGGCGGACTGCCCGCCCTCCTCCAGGACACGCCTGTTTTCCTCGTGGAATTTGTACTTGTCCACCTGCTGACCGTAGATGAACCGGGTGTCCCCGGGTTGGACGATCTCCACCTTCTTCATCATCTGCCGGACGATGACGCCGATGTGCTTGTCGTTGATGGTCACGCCCTGGAGGCGGTAGACCTGCTGGACCTCGTCCATCAGGAAGCGCTGGCAGGCGTGCTCGCCCATGATCATCATGATGTCGTGGGGGTTCTGGTTGCCGTCGCAGAGCTTGTCCCCGGCTTCCACCGTGTCTCCGTCGCGCACCAGGAGCCTTCGGCCCATGGGCACGAGGTGCTTGAACTCCTTGTTGAAGAGGTCCCTCACCACGATGACCCGCTTGCCCTTCACTATGCCCTGGAAGACCACCGTTCCCCCGACCGTGGCAAGGACGGCGGGCGTCTTGGGCTTGCGGGCCTCGAAGAGCTCGCTGACCCGGGGCAGGCCGCCGGTGATGTCCATGGCCTTGGCGCTCTCCTTGAGGGTACGGGCCAGGGTGCGGCCGGCCTTGACGAACTCGCCGTCCTCGACGTTGAGGTAGGCTCCGCCGGGCAGGAAGTAGGTGAAGGTCTCGTTGCCGGCCTCATCCGTGATGACGATGCGGGGCTGCTTGGCTTCCCGCTCCGCCGTGAACTCGGCGATCTTCTTCTCGACGTTCCCCGTCTCCTCGTTGATCTCCTCCTTGAGGGTGGACCCCGGGATGACGTCCTCGAAGCGGACGTAGCCCTCGTACTCGCTGATGATGGGATCCGAGAAGGGGTCGAAGGTGGAGATGGTGGCCTGGGCGGGTACGACCTCGCCGATCTTGACGACCACCTCGGAGCCGTTCCGGACCTCGATCCGGCTTTCCTGGGCGATGAGAAGGAGGGCGTCCGGCAGGATCCTCGCATAGGCGATGTCGTGGGATTTCACGATCCCGCCGCCCTTGCGTTTCAGGATCTCCTGGTCCTTGAGGATGCGGCTCCCGTTTTCCACCAGGATCTTGTCCCCCTTCCCGAGCTCGTGGGAGGCGAAGACCTTGCAGACCTGCAGGAAACCCTTGCGGGTGAACAGGTAGCGGCCGTTGGTCTGGACGAAGGAACCCTGCATGTCCGTGACCAGGACGGGATACTTCATGTAGACGCGGTTTTCCTCGGAAGCCTTGGTGGCCGCGCCTCCGATATGGAAGGTGCGCATGGTCAGCTGGGTTCCCGGCTGGCCGATGGACTGGGCGGCGATGATGCCCACCGCCTCCCCTATCTCCACCGCCCGGCCCGTGGCCAGGTTGCGGCCGTAGCACATCCGGCAGACCCCGTGCCGGGCCTCGCAGGTCAGCACGGTCCGAATCGTGACCTGCTCTATCCCCGCGTCCTCGATGGCCTGGGCGATCTCCTCGGTGATCTCGTCGTTGACGTCCACGATCACCTCCCCGGTGATCGGGTGCTTGATCCGCTCCAGGGTGAAGCGGCCGACGATTCGTTCCTTCAGGGAAGTCACGATCTCCTCGCCGTCCTTGATGGCCCGCTGGACGATGCCGTTGATGGTGCCGCAGTCCACCTCGTTGATCACCACGTCCTGGGAGATGTCCACCAGGCGGCGGGTCAGGTAGCCGGCGTCCGCGGTCTTGAGGGCCGTGTCCGCCAGACCCTTCCGGGCGCCGTTCGTGGAGATGAAGAACTCGATGACCGACAGGCCTTCCTTGAAGTTCGAGCGGATGGGAAGCTCGATGATGTCCCCCGACGGCTTGGCCATGAGGCCGCGCATGCCCGCCAGCTGGCGGATCTGGTTGCGGCTTCCACGCGCCCCGGAGTGGGCCATCATGTGGATGTTGTTGAACCCGTCCTTGTCCTTTTCCAGGACCTTCATCATCACCGAGGTCAGGTCCTCGTTGGTCTTGGACCAGACCTCGACCACCCGGTTGTATCGCTCTTCCTGGGTGATGTGGCCCGCCAGGTACTGTTTCTGGATGGCGTCCACCTGCTTGTTGGCGTCCTCGATCATGCCCTGCTTTTCCTGGGGCACCACGATGTCGTCCATGCCGATGGTGGCGCCGAAGAAGGTGGCGTACCGGAAGCCCATGTCCTTTATCGCGTCCAGCATGGTCACGCAGACGTAGGGGCCCCGGGTCTTGTAGACCTTTTCGATCAGGGAGCGGAGTTCCTTGTCGCCCATCTGGAAGTTGATGTACGGGACCTGGGCGGGGAGGGCGTCGTTCAGGAGGAGCCGGCCCGCGGTGGTCACGAGAAGGCCGTCCTTGACCTCGACCTCCTTGCCCACGGCCGTCCAGACCGGGGTCTTGGCCACGGGCACCTTGATCAGGGATTCCCAGTCCAGGGCCTTGGCCTCGCAGGCCATGACGGCTTCCTCGGAGGAGGAATAGCGGCGGCCCTCGCCCTTGCCCTTGACCTTGTCCTTGGTCAGGAAGTTGATGCCCAGGACCATGTCCTGGGAGGGGAAGACGATGGTCTTGCCGTTGGCGGGATTGAGGAGGTTGCGGCTGGACAGCATCAGGGTCCAGCACTCCGCCTGGGCCGCCTGGGTCAGGGGGACGTGGACGGCCATCTGGTCGCCGTCGAAGTCGGCGTTGTAGGCGTGGCATACCAGGGGATGAAGCTTGATGGCCTTGCCCTCGACCAGGACCGGCTCGAAGGCCTGGATGCCCAGGCGGTGGAGGGTCGGGGCGCGGTTCAGGAGCACCGGGTGCTCCCGCACCACCTCGTCCAGGACCGCGAAGACCTCGGGGGTCTCCTGCTCCACCAGCATCTTGGCCTTCTTGATGTTGTAGACGACGTCCTTTTCCACCAGCTTCTTCATGATGAAGGGCTTGAAGAGCTCCAGGGCCATCTTGGTCGGAAGGCCGCACTGGTGCATCTTGAGCTCCGGGCCGACCACGATCACCGAGCGGCCGGAGTAGTCCACCCGCTTGCCCAGGAGGTTCTGGCGGAACCGGCCCTGCTTGCCCTTGAGCATGTCCGATATGGACTTCAGGGGCCGGTTGGAGGCGCCCTTGACCACCCGCTTCTTCTTGGAATTGTCGAAGAGGGCGTCCACGGCCTCCTGGAGCATCCGTTTCTCGTTCCGGATGATGATGTCCGGGGCGTTCAGGGACTGGAGGCGCTTCAGGCGGTTGTTCCGGTTGATCACCCGGCGGTAGAGGTCGTTGAGGTCGCTGGTGGCGAAGCGGCCGCCGTCCAGCTGGACCATGGGCCGGATCTCCGGCGGGATGACGGGGATCACGTCCAGGATCATCCACTCCGGCCGGTTCTGGGAGGTGCGGAAGGATTCCACGATCTCGATGCGCTTCAAGAGGCGCTTGTCGCTCTTGGCGCCCTTCTCGATCATCCGGGCCCGAAGCTCCCCGGCCATCTGCTCCAGGTCGATCTGCTCCAGGAGGGAGCGGATGGCCTCGGCGCCCATGCCGGCGGAGAAGGCGCCGCCGAAGCGGTCCTGGGCCTCGTAATACTCCTCCTCCGTGAGGAGCTGCATCTTCTTGAGGTCCGTGTCCCCCGGGTCGATTACGATGAACTTCTCGTAGTAGAGCACCGAGCGCAGGGCCGCGACGGGTATGTCCAGGAGAAGGCCCATGCGGCTGGGAACGGAGCGGTAGAACCAGATGTGGGACACCGGGGATGCCAGCTCGATGTGGCCCATGCGCTCCCGGCGGACCTTGAAGTGGGTCACCTCCACCCCGCAGCGGTCGCAGATCACGCCCTTGTAGCGGATGCTCTTGAACTTGCCGCAGTAGCACTCCCATTCCTTGGTGGTGCCGAAGATCCGCTCGCAGAACAGGCCGTCCTTCTCGGGACGCAGGGTACGGTAATTGATGGTTTCCGGCTTCTTGACCTCGCCGTAGCTCCACGCGCGGATCATGTCCGGCGAGGCCAGCTGGATCATTATGTTATCGAAATCCTGAATGTCTCTCATATCAACTCCCCCTCATCTCGTCGAATCGGGCTATGTTCAAGAATTGAACCACAGAGACACAGAGGCACAGAGATAGGAGGGAGAAGAGGAAGAAATGGGCGAGGGATAGAGCAAGGATTGCTCTTTCGATTCGTATATCCCTCTCCCTTTTCCCATTTCCCCATCAAGCTTCACTCTCTTCTCTTCCCTCTG
>JBFZER010000049.1:0-10132 GCA_041306765.1 Spirochaetota bacterium
CAGAAGGTCCGCGCCAAGGCTTCGTCCTACCGGGACGAGACCGCGGACATCCTGTCCCGGATCATCCAGGTTCCGGCCCTGAGCGCCAAGGAGAAAGAGCGCATCGCCCTGCTCAAGGCGATGTGCGAGGCCGCCGGCTTCGACGAGGTCAGGGTGGACGGCCTGGGGAACCTCCTGGCCCGGGTGGGCTCGGGGAAGAAGATCCTGGCCGTCGACGCCCACATCGACACCGTGGACACCGGCGACCCGGCCCAATGGAAGAACCCGCCCTTCTCGGGCCTCGTCAAGGACGGCCTGGTGCACGGCCGGGGCGCCTCGGACCAGCTGGGCGGGGCGGCCTCCATGATCACCGCGGGGCGCATCCTCAAGGAACTCGGCTACGCCGGAGACTACACGGTCTGGTTCGCCTTCACCATCATGGAGGAAGACTGCGACGGCCTGTGCTGGAAGTACCTGATCGAGGAGGAGAAGCTAGTCCCGGACCTCTTCGTGTCCACCGAACCCACCTCCCTCCGGCTCTACCGGGGCCACCGGGGCCGAATGGAGATCGAGTGCCGCTTCCAGGGCGTGTCCTGCCACGGCTCCGCCCCGGAGCGCGGCAAGAGCGCGGCCTACATGGCCTCCCGGGCCGCCCTGGCCGTCGAAAGGCTCAACGAGGGCCTCAAGCCCGACACCGACAACTTCCTGGGCAAGGGCACCGTCACGGTCAGCCGCATGGACGTGAAGGGCCCCTCGCTCTGCGCCGTCCCGGACCAGGGGATGATCTACCTGGACCGCCGGCTTACCTGGGGCGAGACCAAGGAGCTGGCTGTGGAGCAGGTCCGGAAGGCCCTCTCCGAGGCCGGGCTTTCCAATTTCGAGGTCAAGGTCCCCTACTACGAGATCCCCTCCTGGAAGGGCACCAAGTACGGCCAGGACCTCTACTTCCCCACCTGGAAGATCGACGCGGACCACGCCCTGGTCCGGGCCGGCGTGGCCGCCCACAAGGCCCTCTGGGGCTCCGAGCCGGTGGTGGACAAGTGGACCTTTTCCACGAACGGCGTGGCCGTCTGCGGCCGGCACAAGATTCCGACCATCGGCTTCGGACCCGGGGACGAGAACCAGGCCCACGCCCCCAACGAGATCACCCGGGTGGACGACCTGGAGAAGGCCGCGGCCTTCTACGCGACCCTGCCCTACGCCTTGGAAGGGAAGCTCTAAAAGGAGGAGCGGCATGCGATGGTTCTACCGGTGCCCGACCTGCGGCACCGAATACGAGATGGAACCGGACCGCTACCTCTGCTCCTCCTGCGCCCCCAAGACGCTCCCGGACCGCCCCCTGGAGGGCGTGCTGGAATGCGCCTGGGAAGGGGCGTGGGTGGGGGACGCGCGTTCGATACCCCTCCCCGTGGAGCCCGAGTGGTTCCCCCCCGTGCCCGTGGGGGACACCCCCCTCTGGGCACCCGAGCGGTTGAGGGCGGCGGTCGGATTTCCCGGGCTATGGATCAAGGACGACACCTGCCAGCCCACGGGTTCCTTCAAGGACCGGGCCAGTTTTCTGGTTGCGGCGTACGCCCGGAAAAAGGGCATCCGGGAGATCGTCCTGGCCTCCACGGGCAACGCGGCCTCCTCCATGGCGGGCATCGGGGCGGCGGCGGGCCTGCGGATCACGGTCTTCCTGCCCAAGTCGGCACCCGCGGCCAAGCGTATCCAGGTCCTCCAGTACGGGGCGGAACTCAAGGCGGTGGACGGCACCTACGACAAGGCCTTCGACGAGTCCCTGGCCTACACCAAGGCCACGGGAACCCTCTCCCGGAACACCGCCTACAACCCCCTCACCATCGAGGGCAAAAAAACCGCGGCCTTCGAGATCCTCGCGGACCTGGCGGCCCGGGGAGCCCCGGCGCCGGACCACGTCTTCGTCCCGACGGGGGACGGGGTGATCCTGGCGGGGGTCTACAAGGGCTTCGAGGACCTCATCCGCCTGGGACGACTTTCCAAGATGCCCGTGGTCTGGGCCTGCCAGGCCAAGGGTTCCAGCGCCATCGCCCGGGCCCTGGGAGCCGGAGGCTTCGGGGACCCCGAGCCCTCCGGCACGATCGCGGACTCCATCTCCGTGGACGTGCCCCGGAACGGTATCCTCGCCCTGGCCAAACTCCGGAAGCACGGCGGCCGGGCGGCGGTGGTCACGGACGAGGAGATCCTGTCCGCCCAGCGGACCCTGGCGGGAACGGCGGGCCTCTTCGCCGAGCCCTCCTCCAGCGCCGCGGCGGCGGGATTTCTCAAGGTCAAGGACGAGCTGGACCCGTCGTCGACGGTCGTCCTCCTCGTGACGGGAAGCGGGCTCAAGGATATCAAGAGCGCGGCCCACGGTTTAGGCATCAGTGAACGGTGAACGGTGGTCGGTGGTCGGTGAACGGAAATGGCTGCGGTAAGCGGACGATGACCACAAATCGGCGTGGAATTCGGCCGCGGTACTTGAGTCACTTCCGTCCACTGTCCACCGTCCACCGACTACTTCAAAGGAGCTACACATGAAAATCGACCTTTCCATCAACGAGTCTCAGCGGAAGAAGAACATACAGCGCTGCAAGGAAAAGGGCATCCTCCTGCCGACCTACGCCCAGATGCGGGATCCCAGGAAGATCCCCGAGTCCATCAAGTCCGAGCTGAAAGGCATCGGGCTCTGGGACGTCCACTCCCGCAACCTCTTCCGGGTCAACTGGCACAACGAGCCCAAGGAAAAGGGCGGCGTTTTCGGGGACGTGAACTACTTCGAGCTTCCCCGGGAACTCACGGGCACCAAGGCCCGGATCGGGGCCGTAGTGGGCAAGTGGTTCCCCACCGGTGCCCACAAGGTCGGCGCCGCCTACTCCTGCCTCGTGCCCGGCCTGGTGACCGGCCAGTTCGACCCCACCACCAAGAAGGCGGTGTGGCCCTCCACGGGGAACTACTGCCGGGGCGGGGCCTACATCTCCCGGCTTCTGTCCTGTCCCTCCGTGGCCATCCTCCCCGCGGAGATGTCCCGGGAGCGCTTCGAATGGCTGAAAACCATGGCCGAAGAGGTGATCGCCACCCCGGGCTGCGAGAGCAACGTGAAGGAGATCTTCGACAAGTGCGTGGAGATCGAGAAGACCCGGCCGGACGCGGTGATCTTCAACCAGTTCGACCAGCTTCCCAACCACCTCTGGCACTACAGCGTCACGGGACCCGCCCTGGAGGAGGTCTTCGGGAAGATGAACGCCGACGGCAAGGCCCGCCTGGCCCTCTCGATGTACAGCTCCGGCTCCGCGGGCACCCTGGGCGCGGGCACCTACCTCAAAGAAAAGCACAACGGCGCCCGGGTGGGGGTGGGCGAAGCCCTGCAGTGCCCCACCATCCTGGAGAACGGCTACGGCGGCCACCGGATCGAGGGCATCGGAGACAAGCACATCCCCTGGATCCACAACCTTCGGGACACCGACGTCGCGGTGGGGGTGGACGACGAGATCACAATCCGCCTGCTCAGGCTCTTCAACGAGCCCGCGGGCCGGAAGGCCCTGGTCGAGGCGGGGGTGCCCCGGGCCGCGGTGGACAAGCTCGACCTCCTCGGGATCTCCTGCATCGGCAACCTCGTTGCCACCATCAAGGCCGCAAAGTACTACGAGCTGGGCGAGGACGAGATCGCCCTCACGGTCTTCACCGATTCCCTCCAGCTCTACGGGTCCCGCCTCACGGAGCTGAACGCGGAGCGCGGCGCCTACGACCAGCGCCAGGCGGACCGGGACATCGAGATGCTGAAGGGCCTCTCGGTGGACCATGTCCTGGACATGACCCACGTGGACCGCCGCCGGGTGCACCAGCTCAAGTACTACACGTGGATCGAACAGCTCGGAAAGGACCTGGCCGAATTGAACGCCCAGTGGGACGACCCCCGGGGCTACTGGGGCGAGCTCCACGGCGAGGTCGGCGCACTGGACGCCCTGATCGAGGACTTCAACAAGGAGATCCTCCGGTGATCGTTCTCAAGGACTGTCTCTGCGTAGCCCGCCCGAACCCTTCGGGTTCGGGAAACCTGGCGGGGGTGGACATCCACATCGAAGGCAACCGCATCGCCCGGGTCGGGAAGAACCTCCCCGTGCCGGAAGGATCCCGGGTGATCGACGCCTCCCGCCACGTGGTGACCCCGGGCTTCGTGAACACCCACCACCACTTCTACCAGACCCTGACCCGGAACCTCCCTGCGGTGCAGAACGCCAAGCTCTTCGAATGGCTGGTCTACCTCTACGAGGTCTGGAAAGGTATCGACGAGGAGGCGGTGTACTGGTCCAGCCGGCTTGCCCTGGCGGAACTGGTGAAGACGGGCTGCACCTGCACCACGGACCACCACTACCTCTACCCGAAGGGCTTTTCCCAGGATCTGCCGGGCATCCAGTTCCAGGCCGCCCGCGACATCGGGGTGCGCTTCGCCCCCACCCGGGGCTCCATGAGCCGGTCCAAGAAGGACGGGGGCCTGCCCCCGGACTCGGTTGTCCAGGAAGAGGACACGATCCTGGCCCAGTGCGAGGAAACGATCCGGAAATACCACGATCCCGCTCCGGACTCGATGCGCCGGGTGGCCCTGGCCCCCTGCAGTCCCTTCTCGGTGTCCGAACAGCTCATGAAGGACTCCGCGGTACTGGCCCGGAAGTACGGCGCCCGCCTCCACACCCACCTGGCCGAGACGGGGGACGAGGACGACTACTGCGTGAAGATCTACAAGCGCCGTCCCCTGGCGGTCATGGAAGACTGCGGCTTCCTGGGCCCCGACGTGTGGTATGCCCACGGGATCCACTTCAACGACCAGGAACTGGATGAGCTGGCCAAGACCGGGACCGGGGTGGCCCACTGCCCTTCCTCGAACATGCGCCTGGGAAGCGGGATCTGCCGGGTCCGGGAGATGCTGGACCGGGGGGTGAACGTGGGCCTGGCCGTGGACGGCTCCGCCTCCAACGACGCCTCGGACATGCTGGGCGAGATGCGCCAGGCACTGCTTTTGCAGAGGGTCCGCTACGGCTCCGCGGGGATCACCGCCGCCGAGGTCTACGGGATCGCCACCGAGGGCGGGGCCCGGATCCTGGGCTGGGACAAGCTGGGCCGGATCGAGGAAGGCTGGCTGGCGGACATCGCCCTCTTCGACGTCCAGAAGATGGAATACGCAGGGGCCCTCTCGGACCCGGCGGCGGCCCTCCTGTTCTCGGGCTACAACCACGGGGCGGACTACGTCTTCGTGAACGGCAAGGCCGCGGTGGTCCAGGGCCGGCTGGTCGGGGAGGACGAGGAGGAGATACGGGACAACGCCAACCGTATCGCCGCAAAACTCTACGCGAAAGCGGGGGTGGACGGATGGTCGTGAAATACATTCGCGCGGCCTCGCTGGACGAGGCCGACCGGGTCCTCGGGTCGGACAAGCGGGCTCGGCTCCTGGCGGGGGGCACCCAGCTCCTGACCAGCGAGTTCCGGGACCGCGAGATCGTGGCCGTGGATGTCGGAACCCTGCTGCCCCGGGGTATCGAGAGGACCGGCGAAGGACTTATACGCATAGGCGCCGGGGCGGCCTTCCAGGACCTGGCGGACTCGCCCCGCGTGCCCCGGGTTCTCTCGGAGGCGGCACGGGGCATGGCCAACCGCAACGTCCGGAACGCCGCCACCGTGGGGGGGAATCTGGGGGCCAATCGGTCCTGCTCCTCCCTGGTGCCGGCCCTGCTCGTCCTGGACGCCCGGGTGCGGGTCCACGGCGCGGCGGAGAGCCGGCCCCTGCCGGACTGGCTGGCCGCGCCTTCGGGCATCGTAACCTGTGTCGAGGTGCCCTCGGCCCCGGGTTTCCGGGCGGCCTACGCCCGGTGGTCCCGCACGGCCTGTGACCTCTCGGTCCTGACCTGCGCTGTCGCGTATCGCCCGGACGGCGGGGCTGTCCGAAACGTACGCATCGCCTGCGGAGGCCTGGACGCCCGGAGCCGCCGCTTCCCCGAGCTGGAGCGCCTCTTCGAGGGGCGGCCCCTGCCGGGGCGGGACGAGGCGGCCGCGGCGATCGCCCCTCTCCTCAAGCCGAAGGACGACCTCCGGGGAAGCGCGGCCTTCAAGCGCCTTCGCGCCTCCGATCTCGTCGCCGAGGCCCTGCTGGCCGCCCGGGAGGATACACCATGACCGTCACCTTCAAGCTGAACGGCCGCCCCGTAGCCTGGGACTGCCCGGACGGGGAGAGCCTCAAGACGGCCCTGCGCCGCAAGGGCGTGGTTTCCGTTCGGGACGGCTGCGACGGCGAGGGCTCCTGCGGCCTGTGCGCCGTCATCCTGGACGGCCGCACCGTGAACTCCTGCACCCTCCTGGCCGCCCAGGCGGAGGGCCGGGAGGTCTATACCGTCGAGCACTTCTCCAAGGACCGCAGGCTCTCGGTCGTGCAGAGGGCCCTTATCGACGCGGCCTGCGTCCAGTGCGGCTACTGCACCCCCGCAGTGGTCCTGGCCCTGCACTCCCTTTTGGAGCGCTCCCCGGAGCCGACCAAGGAGGAGGTGAAGGACGCCCTCTCGGGCACCCTCTGCCGCTGTACCGGGTACGAGCAGTTCCACAACGCCGTGCGGATCGCGTCCAAGCGCCTGAAAGACCCCGGCTACTCCGAGGCCGCGGCCCCGGAGTTCCGGCCGGACCTCCGCCACGTGGGCAAGGACCGGGAAAAGGTGGACGCCGCAGCCCTGGCCCGGGGGGAAAAGGCCTTCGTGGAGGACCGTGTCGACGCCGACGCCTGCCACCTGGCCCTGCTGACCAGCCCCCACGCCCACGCCTGGATCAAGCGCATCGATTCGTCCAAGGCCCTCGAGATGCCCGGGGTCGTGGCGGTCCTCACCCACGAGAACTGCCCGGACAAGGTCTACACCACCGCGGGCCAGGGCTTTCCGGAGCCCTCCCCTCACGACCAGCGGATGTTCTCCCGCAAGGTCCGCCATGTGGGGGACCGGGTGGCCGCCGTCCTGGCGGAAACCCCCGACCAGGCCCGGGCGGCCTTGAAAGCCCTGACGGTGGAGTACGAGGTCTTGAAGCCTGTCCTCTCCATCGCCGAGGCCAGGGCCCCCGGCGCCCCGGTGGTCCACTCCGGGGAGGTCCGCTACGTCTCCGGCCAGGCGCCCGCGGGCACCACCACCGCCGGGGACGGCCGGGACGACCCGATCGTCTACCAGTTCCCCCTGCACGCGGACCCGCACCGCAACCTGGCGGCCAGCGTAGCCGACGGCATCGGGGATATCGAGAAGGGTTTTGCGGAAGCGGACGTGGTCATCGAGCGGACCTACACGGGCAACCGGGTGCAGTGCACCCCGATGGAGCCCCACGTGGTCTTCGCCAAGGTCGACGGGGGCCGCCTGGTCCTCCACGCCTCCACCCAGGTGCCCTGGCACGTGCGCCGTATTGTCTCCCGGGCCATCGGAATCCCCGAGAACAAGGTACGGGTGATCAAGGAGCGGGTGGGCGGAGGCTTCGGGGCCAAGCAGGACATCGTCCTGGAGGACGTGGCGGGCTACCTGGCCTGGACCACGGGACGGTCCGTCTTCTTCCGGTACGACCGGGAGCAGGAGTTCGTCTCCAGCCGCACCCGCCACCTCATGGAAATCACCGTCAAGCTCGGGGCAAAGAAGGACGGCCGGCTAACCGCCGTGCTCATGAAGGTGGACGCGGACACGGGGCCCTACGGCCAGCACTGCCTGACGGTGCCCATGAACGCCGTGTCCAAGAGCCTGCCCCTGGTGCTCTGCGACAACGCCCGCTTCGAGGTGAAAAGCTATTACACGAACCTCACCCCCGCGGGGGCCTACCAGGGCTACGGGGCGCCCAAGGGCTCCTTCGCCCTCCAGACCGCCCTGGCGGAGCTGGCCGCGGAACTCGGAATGGACCAGCTGGACCTGATCGAGCGCAACCGCGTCCGCTCCGGAAGCCGCATCGAGATCCTGCGAAGCCTGGGGGAGGGCCGGCCCGGAGCCGCGGTCACCCTGGGGGAATGCGGCCTGGGCGAGATGATCGACCGGGGCCGCAGGGCCTTCGGCTGGGGCGGACCCACGCCGGCTTCGGACGACCCGGACTGGAAGATCGGCCGGGGCGCGGTGATCGTCCAGCAGGGCTCGGGCCTGCCGGGCCTGGACGCCGCCAACGCGGAGGTCCGGCTCCTGGCGGACGGTACGGTCCTCCTGCTATCCGGCGGGGCCGACCTGGGCACCGGCCTGGACACCGTGACCGCCAAGGCCGCCGCGGAGATCCTGGGCCTGGACATGGAGGACGTGGCGGTCATCTCCGGGGATACCGACGTGACCCCCTTCGACAAGGGCGCCTACGCTTCCAGCGGGACCTACTTCTCCGGGAACGCCGCGGTCAAGGCCGCGGAAGACCTGCGGGCCAAGGTCCTGGCCGCGGCCTCGGCCGTGCTCGGGGAGCCCGTCGCGGACCTCTCGATCGCCCACCGCGGCATCGTCCGGGGGAAGAAGGGCGAGGTCACCCTGGCCAAGCTGGCCCACATGAGCACCCAGGGGGAGCACCACGGGGACCTGGTGGGCATCGGAGGCTTCAAGACCGAGCATTCCGCCTTCCCCTACGGGGCCCACTTCGCGGAGGCGGCGGTCAACGTCCGTACCGGGGACGTGAAGCTGACCCGTTTCCACGCCTACCAGGACTGCGGGACCCCCATCAACCCGGCCCTGGCCCTGGGGCAGATCTACGGCGGCATCCTCAAGGCCGTGGGCCACTCCCTCTACGAGGAGATGCTCTACGACAAGGACGGACGCTGCGTGAACCCGCGGTTCCTGGACTACAAGATCCCCACGATCTGGGAGGTCCCCGAGGACTTCCACGTGGAGCTCGTGCCCGTGGCGGACGAGGTCGGGCCCTTCGGGGGGAAGAGCGTTTCCGAGATCTCCCTGAACGGGGCCGCCCCCGCGATATCCATCGCGATCCACGACGCCGTCGGCGTATGGATGCGCGAGTGGCCCTTCACCCCGGAGCGGATACTGAAAGCGCTGGGGAAAATCTAGGTTTGTTGCATAGATCCAACAGGATGAACAAGATTATGCAAGATGGACAGGATAAGGATGAAAGGGAAAAGAATCTGAATCGTACACCCCCATTCCCTATCTTGTTGATCTTCTCCCATCTTGTACATCTTGTTGGATCGATTAGGAGGACCCCATGAACCTGAACGAAATTCGCGCGCGCATCGAGACTTTGAAGAACCGCAAGATCGGCATGTACCGCAAGGACTTCCTCCTGACCTGGGAGAAGACCCGGGACGAGATCGACGCCACCTTCGACACGGCGGACATCCTCCGGGGCCTGCGGGACGCCGGGATCAGCCCCCGGGTCTGGGACTCGGGCATCGCGGTGTCCAACTTCCGGGACAACTCCACCCGCACCCGCTTCTCCTACTCCTCCGCCTGCGACCTTCTGGGCCTTTACGTCCAGGACCTGGACGAGGGCAAGAGCCAGATCGCCCACGGGGAGACCGTGCGGGAGACCGCCAACATGATCTCCTTCCTGACCGAGGCCGTCGGCATCCGGGATGACATGTACCTGGGCGAGGGCGACAAATATCAGCGGGAGGTCGGAAAAGCCCTGGACGACGGAGTGGCCGCGGGGGTCCTGCCGGACCGGCCCACGGTGGTCAACCTCCAGAGCGACATCGACCATCCCACCCAGTCCATGGCGGACTTCCTCCACCTGGACCACCACTTCGGGTGCCTTTCCAAGCTCAAGGTCAAGAAGATCGCCATGACCTGGGCCTACTCCCCCTCCTACGGCAAGCCCCTCTCGGTACCCCAGGGCATCATCGGCCTGGCCAGCCGCTTCGGCATGGACATCACCCTGGCCCACCCCGAGGGCTACGACCTCATCCCCGAGGTGGTGGAGCTGTCCAAGAAGCAGGCCAAGGAATCCGGCGGCTCCTTCAAGCACGTCAACTCCATGGACGAGGCCTTCAAGGGGGCGGACATCGTGTACCCCAAGAGCTGGGCCCCCTACGACGTCATGCTGAAGCGCGTCCCCCTCCTGCACGCCGGGGACCAGGGGGGCCTCAAGGATCTGGAGAAGGCCTGCCTGGCGAACAACGCCAAGTTCCAGGACTGGGAGTGCACGGAGGACAAGATGCACCTCACCGCCGGGG
>JBFZER010000050.1:0-10823 GCA_041306765.1 Spirochaetota bacterium
ACCGCCGGAGGGTCGTCAAGGACCGCGCGTGGGTACCGGGAAAAGAAACGCGGGCCGCACCGAACGCCGATGCCGGTGTCCGGAACGGCCCGCGCGCCCGCCCCGCGGAAACGGAGCGGGCCTTGGGATCCGGGAAAACCCGGGGGCCGCGGGCCCCCGGGATCTGTGACTATAGCCCGTACTTCTTGGGACCGAACCAGAGGGGCAGGAGATAGATTCCCGCCACGAAGGGGATGGCGGTGCAGATCAGGGCCACGATGGGATTCCAGGTGAGTCCGCCGGCCACGGTACCGATCAGGGCACATACCGCGACGAACACGGCGTAGGGCAGCTGGGTGGCCACGTGCTCCAGGTGCGGAGAGGCCGCGCCGGTGGAGGACAGGATCGTGGTGTCCGAGATCGGGGAGCAGTGGTCCCCGAACACGGCGCCTCCCAGCACCACGCCGATGGTCAGGGCCGTGGCGTTGACCGTGGCCGCGGGGGAGAGCCCGGCCATCTTGGACAGCTGGACGATGATGGGCAGGGCCACGGGGACCATGATGCCCATGGTGCCCCAGCTGGTGCCCGCCGCGAAGGAGATGATGCAGGCCAGCACGAAGACCACCGCGGGGAAGAGGAACATCGGGAAGTTCCCGTTCACCACCACGTCCGCGACGTAAAGGCCCAGGCCCACTCCGCCGTCGGCCCGGGGAGTCTTGATGATCGTGCCGATGGACCAGGCCAGGGTCAGGATCATGGCCGCCGGAACCATGGCGCGGAAGCCGTCCAGCAGGGCCTCGCCGGCCGCGGTGATGTTCAGGAGCTTCCGGGCCACCATGTAGACGTAGCTGAAGCAGGTGGAGAAGATCAGGGCGTACATCAGGGCCTTGGAGGAGTCCGTGTCGTTGAAGGCCTGTCCCAGGGGGATCTCGGCCATGGCCTGGCCGACGCTCTTGATGGCCTCGCCGTCCACGGCGCCCATCCAGGTGACCATGGGGAAGAAGAAGAGGGCGATCACGATGACGGAGATGATGGGGACCACGAAGTCGAAGGGCTTGGCGTTGGAGGTGAAGGCCTTGGACTCCACCTGGCTGACCACGACGCCGTACTTCTCCTCGTCATAGAGCCCCAGCCCCTTCTCCGCCCGGGCCTCGGACCGGGCCATGGGCCCGAAGTCCTTGTGGGTGATCGTAATGAACAGGACCATGAAGACCGCGAAGATCGCGTAGAGGTTGAAGGGGATCGTCTTCAGGAAGAAGGTCAACTCGCCCACGCCCAGGCCCTGCCATTCCGGCATGGCCTTGTAGGTGCCGATCACGAAGGCTACCCATCCGGAGATGGGCGCGATGATGCAGACCGGGGCCGCCGTGGAGTCCAAAATGTAGGCCAGCTTGGCCCGGGAGATCTTCTTGGCGTCGAAGAGGGGCCGCATGCAGGTTCCGATGGTCAGGGAGTTGAAATAGTCGTCGAAGAAGATGATGAGACCGAAGATCCAGGTGAAGATGAGGGCCCCGGTGCGGGACTTGATCTTCTTGCCGGCCCAGTCCCCGAGGGCGTACGCCGCGCCGGACTTGGCGAGCAGGCCGACCAGCAGGCCCAGCAGGATCGTGAAGAGCATGATGCGGATGTTCCACCCGTCCGCCAGGGTGTCGGCGATCAGGTCCGACAGGTTGATGAGGGCGGCGTAAGGGTTGCCGCCCGCAGCGATGAGCGTCCCCGACAGAATGCCCAGGAAGAGGGAGACGACGACGTCCTTGGTGACGATCGCGAGCACGATCGTCAGGAGGGGCGGCAGGATGGAGAGCAGCCCGTAATGCGTCAATTCCATAATCTAGTGCCTCCTTGATTGGAATGAACCGGACATACCGACCCATGATGCACCGGAAAAACCGAAAACGCAACGGTAATTTCTTGTTTTGGGCAGGGCCGCCGTGCGGAAGCAGTCCGACGACGAAAAAGGCGCGGCACGTCGCCCCGCCTCGACGTGCCGCGCCCGGATCGGGCGGGGGGGTCTCATTTCCGCTCGGCCAGTTTCCTCACGATGAAGGTGGCCACGTCGTTGGCGTACGCGCCGCGGCCGAATCCCACGTCGTAGCCTAGCTCCACGGCGAGCTTGTTGCCGATCCGGGGACCGCCGGCCACGCAGATGTACCGGCCCCGGTCCCCCCGGGCTTCCAGAAGCTCGATCAGCTCCGTCATGTTGTGGATGTGCACGTCCTTCTGGGTGACCACCTGGGAGACCAGGAGCGCGTCGGCCTTCACCTTGTCCGCGAACTCGATGAGCTTCTCGTTGGGTACCTGGGCGCCCAGGTTGTAGGCCTCCATCTCGGAATAGCGTTCCAGGCCGTAGTGGTGGTTGTAGCCCTTCATGTTCATGATGGCGTCGATGCCCACGGTGTGGGCGTCGAAGCCCGTGCAGGCCCCCACCACCACGACCTTGCGGCCGAGCTCCCGGCGGATGAACTCGTTGACCTCGTCCATGCTCAGGGAGGCCTCGGCGGAGTGCTCGTCGGCCACGCAGGAGTCGTAGTCCACCGAGCCCTCGGTCTTGCCGTAGGCCACGTAGAAGGAGAAGCCCGCGGACAGCGGGGCCGAATGGACCACGTCGCAGTCCTTGAACCCCCACCGGAGGACCAGCTGACGGGCGGCTTCCCGCCCCTTGGCCCCGTCGGGGACCGGCAGGGTGAAGGACAGCTGGACCTTCCCGTCGTCCAGGGTGTCGCCGTAGGGTCTGACGATATTCATGCTCCCTCCTCACTTCCCGAGCCCCAGGGTCCGGGTCAGGTGCTCCTCGAAGGGGTTCCAGTACCTCGGCCCCTTCTTCACCAGGCCCTCCAGGCCCTTGCCCCCGTCCTTGGGCCGCTTCACGTCCGCGAAGTGCCCCTCGGCTATAGCGTCAAAGAGGCCCGTCGCCTCCGTCTGCCGGAGGAATTCCAGGGTCTTGTCCAGGACCTCCGCGGCCCGGGTGCGGACGATCCCGCCCTCCCGGAACTCCACCTCGTCGTAGAACGAGGCCATGTTGTTCATCACGTACCGGGCGTTGTCCACCGCCAGGTAGCGGTCCATCATGAAGGGCGTGTGGATGGCCTCGGTCAGCATGCCCAGGAGGTGGATGCCCTGGTCCGTGGCCTTGGAGACGAAGTTGAACATCGTGTCCATGGCCAGGCCCTTGAAGACGTCCCCGGACATGAACTTGGTGGGGGGCATGTACTTCAGGGGATGCTCCGGGAAGATCTCCCGGGCCATCTGGGCCTGGGCCAGTTCGTAGAGGAACCCGTCCTTGATGGCCGGGTCCATCTCGAAGGCGTGCCCCAGGCCCATGAGCCGGGCGGGCAGGCCCGCTGCATAGGCGAAGCGCTCGTTCAGGAACTGGCTGGCCAGGACGGTGTAGGCCTTCTCGTAGGCGTCGCTGGTGGTGAGGTAGTTGTCCTCCCCGGTGTTGATGATGATCCCCGCCCAGGCGTCCAGCATGCGGCTGAATTTCTGGTCCACGAAGGTCCGGTACATGTTGATGTCCCGGAACAGGATGCCGTACATGGAGTCGTTCAGCATCATGTCCAGGCGCTCCAGGGCCCCCATGGCCGCGATCTCGGGCATGCAGAGCCCCGAGGCGTAGTTCGTGAGGAGGATGTACCTCCTCTGCCCCTCGGACACCTCGTCCAGGGCGGCGCGCATGATCCGGAAGTTCTCCTGGGTGGCGTAGGTCCCCCCGAAGCCCTCGGTAGTCGGACCGTAGGGCACATAGTCCAGGAGGCTCTGGGCGGTTGTGCGGATCACGGCGATGACGTCCGCCCCCTGCTCCGCCGCCGCCACGGCCTGCTTCACGTCCTCGTAGATGTTCCCCGTGGCCACGATGAGGTACAGGAGGGGCCGGTGGTTCCGGTCCTTCCACTCCGCCTGCCTGCCTGCCCGGTGCTCCCGGTTGGCCCGCACCCGGGCCTCCGCCCGGCGGACCAGCTCGTCGGCTTTCCGAGCCACGGAGGCCTCGTCCGCGGGGGGCAGGTCCGAAAGCCGTAGACCCTCGGCGATCTTCCGGTTGAGCTTTTCCGGGCTGTCTCCCGTGCGGGCAAGGGCGCCCGCGTACAGCATGAAGGCCCCGTCCGAAAGCCGGTCCCGGGCCTGGTCCACCACCAGGTTGGGTACCGGAACCCCGTCCGCGTCCGCGTCGTCCGCCCCCGCCAGGCGAAGGGTGGCCCGTTCCACGGTGACGGAGGTGTGTCCGTCCACGAACTTCAGCACCGGCTCGCAGATCCTCGCCGCCAGTTCCCGGGCTTCGGAGATCTTGTCTTGGGATAAGCCTAGTTTCGCGCGCATGAAAACTCCTTATGGGTGGTCGGTGGACGGTGGACAGTGAACGGAAGTGGGTACCGTACGCGGCCGCCGTCCACGATCAAGCCTTGGATTTGGCCGCATCCTGGGCTCACTTCTGTCCACAGTCCACCGACCACGGACCACTGTCCACTGTCCACTGTCCACCGATCACCGCCTCCGCCTTCCTCACTATCTCCCCCGGCAGGCCCAGCAGGGCCGCCACGGTCAGGGCGTCCGAGGGACCGGGTCCCTCCCCGTCGGGCTCCAGCTCGTAGCGCATGTGGCGGTTGATCCGGGCCAGGCGCTCCGCCCGGGGGGCGTCCGCCTCCAGGCACTCGGACGCCGCCTTCCGGTCCAGGCCCTTCATCCTGAGGTAGGCCACGTCCGGGGACCGCGCCAGGCCCCGGAAATGGGTGGCGAAGAAGCACTTGACCCCGGGCTTGGCCGCCAGCTCCGACTGGGCGGCGGACAGCAGGGCCTCCGCCTCCCGGGAACTGGTGGTCCGGGCGAACTCGTCGAAGACCGCCAGGCAGCCGCCTTCTCCCATGCCTTCCCAGGCCCGGATGAAGCGATGGATCTCGAAGCCGAAGCCCGAAAGGCCCGCCAAACGCTCCCCGGTGAGTTCGCCCACGTAGGACAGCCGGGCGTAGACCCGGGTCCGGAACGAGGCGGCGGGGACGTGGAACCCCGCCTGGGCCAGGATCTGGAAGAAGAGCACGGTCTTGAGGGCCACGGTCTTGCCCCCCATGTTGGACCCGAAGATCGTGGTCACCGGCCGGTCGAACCGGGCCTCCAGGGGCGTGTAGGTCAGTCCGAGCTCCCGGCACTCCGCCTCGCAGGGCAGGAAGCGTCCTTCCCGGAGCTCCAAGTCCCCGTCGGCGGAGAGGTCCGGCCGGACCAAGCCCAGGTCCCGGCAAAGCCGCGCCCGGGCCAGTGCCAGGTCGAAGTCCCGGGTCCGCTCCGAGGAGGCGAGGATCTCGGGAAGGGCGGCCGCGACCAGGGCCGAGAGCCGTCGGAGGACCGCGTCCTCCAGATTCCTCTCCCGGGCGGCCAGCTCGTCCCGCCGGTCCCGGAGCCCCAGGGTCCGGGAATCCGCGGCGGGGCGGACCAGGTAGAGCCGGTCGTCGTAGGGCTCCACCACCGCCAGGTCCCGGTCCGACAGGAGGGCTTCCGCGGCGGCCCGGGGCACCAGGGCGAAGTCCCGTCCGGCCAGACGCACCCCGTGGCGCGCGGCCAGGCGGGTCTCCGCGGAGAGCCGGGCCGCCTCCAGGTCGGCGTCCGTCCGGGCTATCGCCCCCCGGACCTCCGCCAGGGCCGGGTCGTAGGCGTCCGCCACGAAAAAGGTCTCCGGGTCCGAGCCGCCCTTCGCGAGCTCCGCGGCCAGGGCCTCCGCGGCGGGCTCGAGGCCGAAGGCTGCCCGGGTCCTCTCATCCAGGGCGCCCCGCAGGCCGGCGTGGCAGGCCAGGAATTTCTTGACCTGGAAGATCTCCGCAAGCTCGTACGGATCCTTGACCGAGGAAGGCAGGCGGGGCATGCGCTTGAGGTAATACCCCGCCCGATCCCGGGCCGCGGGATCGTCCCGTGCGGAATCCAGCCACGCCGCGGCGGCCTCCGTGCCGTCCAGCCGCTCCTCGATGGCGGCCCTGTCCGAATAAACCCGGCGCTCGTCCCGTTCGTCCCTGCCGTAGGGGGTGAAGGGCCGGTAGAGTTCCCAGAACTCCTCGGCCCGGCCGAAGGCCCAGGCGTCCGCGAGGTCCTCGGGGGCCAGGAGGGATCCGGGGCGGAGGGCCTTCATGCCGCTTCCCCCGGGAGGATTTCGTAGGGGTTGAAGACGACCCGGGACGCCGTTCCCTCGTCCAGCCGGGACAGGAAGGCGTTCCGGGAGACCCCTCGGAGGACCGCGACGATCCCCCCGCACTCGATGGATGTGTCCACGAACAGGGCGCGACCGGAGAGGAAGGACCGCAGCTCCCCGTCGTCCAGGAAGATCTTGGTGAAGTCATCGACGGACACGCCCCGGACGGATCCGGGCAGGGCGGCGGCCGTGGCGGCGGTCAGGGGACCGGAAAGTCGGACCTCCCCCTCCCCCGCCCCGAAGACCGCGGGGGCCGACGGCAAGGAGGCAAGGACTGAAAGCCGCCGGGCCTGCCGGGCCGCCCTGTCCAGGCCCGCGGCGTCGGCCCGGAGGACGAAGACGAAGCGGGCGCCCGGCCAGGAGGCGACCTGGGTGATCCGGTTGATCGCCCCGTCCACCAGGACCGTCCGGGCTGCTCCCTCGTCCCGGAGGAAGGCCAGGGCCCGGGCCACGCCCTCGTTGCCCTCGGGACCCACCAGGACGATGCGCCCGGGCCGGCCGGCCCGGGCCACGCAGATCCGCCCGAAGGCGGACCCGCCGGGAAGGGCTTCCAGGATTTCCGGGAGGATGCGTCCGTCCCGGAGGAAGCGTTCCGCGCTGACCACCACGTCCCCGGCGGCAACGGGCACGGCGGGTTTCCGGGCCGCGGAGAGGGAGTCCCGGGCTTCCCCGTCGTAGCCGATGGACAGAAAGGCGGGCCGCTCCCCGGCGGCCCTCACAAGGGCCAGGGCCCGGTTGAGGAAGGTGGTCTTCCCGCAGTGCTTCTCCGGGCCGGTCACGAAGGTGACCCGGCCCAGGAAGTCCTCCGCCCGGTCCAGCATGCCGGCGTCCTAGCCGCGATGTCCGCGATGGAAGCGCTTGAGATCCTTGGGCTCCAGGGAGAGCCTCTGGCCCGCCAGCAGGGTGGCCACCCCGTCCTGAGGTTTCAGGAGCTCGTCCTCGCAGAACTCGCAGCCCTCGGGACAACGGGGCACGTAGGTGTCCGGCTCCGTGTAGGTCGTGATCACGCCCTCGTAGTTGCGCAGGACGATGCGCTTCTCGTTCTGGCTGATCAGGTAGTTCGGCATGACCGGGGTCTTGCCTCCGCCGCCGGGGGCGTCCACCACGAAGGTCGGCACCGCCATGCCCGTGGTATGGCCGCGGAGGTTCTCGATGATCTCGATCCCCTTGGACACGGAGGTCCGGAAGTGGCTGATCCCCATGGACAGGTCGCACTGGTAGATGTAGTAGGGCTTGACCCGGATGGTCAGGAGCTTCTGGACAAGCTTCTTCATGGTCATGGGGCAGTCGTTCACGTCCCGGAGTAGCACGCTCTGGTTGCCCAGGGGGATGCCCGCGTTGGCCAGCTTTTCGCAGGCCGCCCTGGATTCCGCGGTGATCTCCTTGGGGTGGTTGAAGTGGGTGTTCAGGTAGATCGGGTGGTACCTGGCCAGCATGGAGACCAGGTTGTCCGTGATCCGCTGGGGCATCACCACGGGCACCCGGGACCCGATCCGGATTACCTCCACGTGCTCGATTTCCCTCAGCTTCCGGATGACCCGCTCCAGCTTCTCATCCGAGAGCACCAGGGGGTCCCCGCCGGAGATCAGGACATCCCGCACGATCGGGGTCTTCCGGATGTACTCCACCGCCGCGTCGATGTTGGCGTCGGACATGTGCACGTCCTCGAAGCCCACCAGACGGCGCCGGGTGCAGTGGCGGCAGTTCATGGAGCAGATGTTCGTGACCAGGAGGAGGACCCGGTCGGGGTACCTGTGCGTCAGGCCGGGAACCGGGGAGTCCACGTCCTCGTGGAGGGGGTCGTCCTCGTCCGCGGCATCCTCGAAGGTCTCGGGCAGGCGGGGGATGGCCTGGAGGCGGACCGGGCAGAACTTGTCCGCCGGGTCGATCAAGGAGGCGTAGTAGGGGGTGATGGCCATGCGGAAGCGCTTGAGGACCGCCTCGATGTCCTTCTTCTCGGCCTCCGTGAGGGGCACCACCTTGGACAGGGTTTCCACGTCCTTGATGTCGTTCTTCATCTGCCAGTGCCAGTCGTTCCAGTCCGACTCGGGCACGTTCGCGTAGAGCGGGATGCGCTTATAGTCGCTGGTACGGTACTCGTTCATACAAACTCCTCACGAATCACCACGGAGTACACGGAGCGCACGGAGTAGTAAGTCAGTGCAAGCCATTCTTCAAGAAGTTAAACAGGATTTTCATGATTTGCATGATTAACAAGATGAGAACGAATGATCCATTTCTCAATAATCATGTTAATCCGGATAATCATGTTAATCCTGTTCTGAATCGGCTGGCATTTCTCCTCTCCGTGTACCTCCTTGATCTCCGTGGTGAATGCCAAATCAAGTCCTCAGTTTCAAATACGTCCGCACATCCGCCGGGGTCGCGGGCGCCAGGCCCGCCTCCCTGGCCAGCCGGGCGGCCCGGGCCACGAACTGGGCGTTGGACTCCGCCAGGACGCCCTTGGAGTAGTACACGTTGTCCTCGAAGCCCACCCGGATCCACCCGCCCCGGGCGATCGCCGCGTACTGGGCCGGGAGGGAGGCCCGGCCGATGCCCATCAGGGTGTAGTCCGCCCCCTCCGGCAGGGCCCGGACGAAGGACTCCATCGTGTCCAGTGAGAAGGGCACGGCGCCGGGCACGTTCATCACCAGGCCGTAGTGGTAGGGCGGCTCCAGCAGGCCCTCCTTGATCAGGATCCGGCTGGAAAAGACGTGGCCCAGGTCGAAGCACTCCAGGGTGGGCCGGACCTTGCGGCGGCGGAACTCCTCGGCGAACTTCCGCATGACCGGCAGGGTGTTCACGATGTAGTCGTCCCCGAAGTTGACGGTCCCGCAGTCCAGGGAGGCCATCTCGGGCTCCAGCTCCGTGACAGGCCGGAGGCGCTCCTCGGCGGTGTCCCCCACGGCCCCTCCCGTGGTGATCTCCACCACGATGTCCGTGCGCCTGCGGATCAGGTCGATGGCCTTGCGGAAGACCTTGGGGTCCTGGGTGGGCTTGCCGTTCTCGTCCCGCACGTGGAGGTGTAGGATGGCGGCGCCCGCCTCCCGGCAGGCCACGGCGGTGTCCGCGATCTCCTCGGCCGTGATCGGAAGGGCGGGGTTGTGGGCCTTGGTGGTCTCCGCGCCCGTGCAGGCGCAGGTGATGACGATCTTGGAATCGAGCATAGGAACTCCTTTAGCAGTTGAACCACAGAGCCACAGAGACACGGAGGGAGATCCAAGCATGGAACCACAGGGCCAACAAGATGAACAGGATGAAGAAAGATTAACAAGATACAGCTTGGGGTAAAAGCCAATCTCCCATATTCATCTTGTTGATCTTGTCCTATCTTGTAAATCTTGTTGGATCTATGGATCCAAGGCCCGGTTCCTCTGTGCCTCTGTGTCCTTCCGTATTATTACACTTTGCCTACCGGGTACTTCTTCATGGTCAGCTCCAAAGACTCCCCGATGGCCCACAGGGCCTTGTCCAGGTCCGCGTCCGTGTGCCGGTGGGCGATGTACCAGTGGTGGAAGGGCTGGATGAAAAGCCCCCGGCGGATCGTCTGGGTATAGAAGTACTCCCGCCTCGCTTTGTAGGCCTTTTCCTCGTCCCCCGGGGCCTTGTCGAAGGTCACGAAGGGCATGGGGGGAATCCCGTTGACCGTGGCCGGGCACCCCGAGTCCGCGACGATCTTCCGCAGGCGCTCCAGGAACTTCGTGCCCCGGGCCCAGATCGAGTTCGGGACGTCCTCGCGCTTGAGGATCTCCAGGCACTTCAGGGCCGCCACCATCTCCAGGGAGTTCGGGAAGAAGGTGGAGGAGACGAAGACCTTGGATTGGCAGACGTCCATGATCTCGGCCTTGCCCGCCACGCAGGAGATCGCGTAGCCGTTGGCCATGGCCTTGCCGAAGGTCCCCAGGTCCGGGGTGACCCCGTAGCGCTCCTGGGCGCCCCCCAGGGCGGCGCGGAAGCCCGTGCGGATCTCGTCGAAGATCAGTACCGCCCCGTGCTTTTTTGTCAGCTCCTTCACGCCCTCCAGGTAACCCTTGGGCGGCGCCATCACCGGCTTGGCCAGGGGGTGCCCGACGGGGGTGATGATCACGCAGGCCACCTTGCCCGCGTGCTCCTTGAGCTTGGCGTCCAGGGCTTCCAGGGAACCGTACTCGAACTCGTCCGTCAGCCGGAGGATCTCCTCGGGCACGCCGCCGTGGTTCTCCACGCACCAGTCGTGCCAGCCGTGGTAGCCGCAGCGCAGGACCATGGCCCGGTCCGTGTAGCCCCGGGCGATCCGGACCGCCAGGGTCGTGGCGTCGGAGCCGGTCTTGACGGGGATCACCTTCTGGGCGCAGGGGACGATGTCGATGATCGCCTGCTCGAGTTGGTTTTGGGCCGGCTGGACCAGGCTGAAGCAGAAGCCCCGCTGGTCCATCTGGCGCTTGACCGCGTCGTTGATCTCTTTCTCGTCGTAGCCCAGGATGACCGGGCCGTATGCGCAGAGCATGTCGATGTAGTCGTTGCCGTCCACGTCGACGATGTGGCCGCCGTAGCCCCGGTCGATGAAGATGGGGTACTCCCCCTGGATGAAGTTGTAGGGCCGGCGTATGCCCATGACGCCCCCCGGGGAGAGCCTCTGGGCCTCCTCGAACATGGACATGGACTTGGAGAGGTTCAGTTTCGGATATTCGCTGGCGGG
>JBFZER010000051.1:0-2783 GCA_041306765.1 Spirochaetota bacterium
TCCGCCGCCTTTTTCCTGGGCAAGGCCCTGGGGCTCGTTCCCGGGATCGGTCCCGCCCGGCGGCGGGGGCTGGTGTTCTCCACAGGACTGCGGAACATCAGCGCCGTGGCCACCATCGCCATCACTTTTTTCCCCGAGGCCGCCGCCCTGCCCGCCGTGCTGGGCATGTTCTTCCAGCAGACCCTGGCCGCGGTGTTCGGGAGGCTCCTGCTGGGAAAGCCCGGAACTCACAGATCCAACAGGATCAACAAGATGGAACCAGATTCAAAAGATGAGTAGAGAATAGGATATCCATATTTCTAGATAATCTTGTTCATCCTTATTCCATCTTGTTGGCCTTATGGATTAAGGCCGTTCTGAAGAAGCCTCTCCAGGAACACCAGCATCCACTGCTGGAGCCCGAAGAACTCCGCTTCCAGGGCCGCGGCCTCCTTCCCGATATACCGGAAGTGCCAGCTTTCCCAGTCGTAGCCGGTGACCGCTTCCGCGCCTCTCGGGTAGGAAAGGGAAAACCCGAAGCGCCCGGCGTTGGCGGCCATCCAGAGGCCCGCCTTCGTTTCCGCGAAGGTGTTGTCGATGGAACCGAAATCCACGACCGTGCCCAGCTGGTGCTGGGAGTGCCCCGGCCGCGCGGAGATCCGATCCGCCCCGGACTGCCCCAGTTCCCGGACATGCCGGGCGTGGACCTCGGACTGGTAGGAGTAGGAACGGTACGCGGAGGAGAAGACCAGGGTGACCCCGGCCGCCTTGGCCGCGGCATCCAGCTCCCGTGCGGCCTCCGCGGCGGGCCTGCGCAAGCGGAGGTCCCGGCGGGCCAGGGCGAAGGGGTACTCCGTGAGTGATACCAGGTCCCCGGGCTCGTAGTCCGGGGGAAGGGGCTTCTCCTTGTCCACCCGTGCCAGCAGACGGGGGTCGGCTGCGGCCGCCGCACGGACGACCCGTACCAGGGCATCGAACCGGTCCGGCGCAGCCTCTGCCCGGACGAGGATTTCCGGGGAGAGGCCCGCCAGGGCTGCCCGGTAGGGAGCCAGGGGGTCCGGGGGCGCCTTGGGGGCCGAGGGCATGCAGGAGGCGAGGAGGAGACAGGCCGTAGTCAGCAGGACACATCGCATGACCCCCAGGATACGGCGAACCGGATCGCGGAGGCAACCGGGGGCGGTGACCATAGTGTTACGAACCTTGTGATGAAGCAAGCGGGGAAGAGGGATCGAGCGGATTAGGGATGAAAGGTCTCATACCTCCAGGAGGTACCTATGCACTCGTTCCTATTCTGCCCCAACCCTTTGTGTGATCTACATTTAAACGAGCTTCCTCCGGGTTGGTTCGCCCCTTTCGGTTTCTATCCTACCCGCACCTTCGGACTCGTCCACCGATTCCGTTGTAGATCCTGCGGGAGAACGTTCTCCACCCAGTCCTTTTCCATCGATTACTTCGCCAAACGAACGGTGAACTACCAAGACCTTCTTTGCCGTCACGCGTCCTCCGAGAGCCTCCGAGCCCTGAGCCGAAATCTGAAGCTTTCCTGCGGTACGGTCCAGAACCGCCTCGACCGGCTGGCCCGGCAGGGCATCGCCCTTCATGCCCATCTGCGCCGGTTCGCGGATCCGAAGGAAGCAGTCTGCGTTGACGGGCTGGTTTCCTTTTCTGTCTCCCAATTCTTTCCCAGCGAGATCACTCTGTCGATCACCTCGGGCTCTAGGTTCGTCCTGGATGCGAGCCACGCCACCCGCAGACGCTCCGGCACCATGACAGCCTCCCAGAGAATCCGGGCCACCAACCTCTACCCTCGGGTATCTTTCGAGCGGGGCGGGGTTGGCAGAACATTCCGGGATATCTTGGAAGGGATCCGCGAGGACCGCGCGGTCCGGGGAGGATTCCCCCTTGTCCTAATCACCGATGAGAAAAAAGAATACCAATATGCCCTTTCCAACGATCCACTTTTCCGGAACCAGGACGATGCCCACAGGGTCGCCCACCTCCGAGTCCATTCCGAGCTCCCGAGGACGTACTCCAATCCACTGTTCGCCTCGAACTACCTGGATCGGGAGATCCGAAAGGACCAAGCTAACCACCGCCGGGAGACGGTCTGCTTCAACCGCAATGTAGCCAATGGGATGTCCCGGCTAATGTGCTACCTTGTGCACCACAACTATCGGAAACGGTATAGGATCGGGGGGAGGGCTGATCAGGATCGAGTCCACGGGGAGGCGGCGGGGATATCGCGCCAGAGGATCGAGCAAGCCCTCACGGAGATGTTCAGCCGGAGGGCGTTCCTGAGCCGGACTCCTTTGACGGAATCCCAACGGAGGATCTGGATGAAGGGGTATCCGACGCCCCTCAAGTCAGGACCGGAATACCTTCCCCGATATGCGGCGGCTTAGGTACCACCTCACGATTCGGACTTTCTCTTCACAGGCTTCGTAACACTATAGGCGGTGACCGATCCGCCCCGGGCGGGTATACTTCCGGGTATGCTGTCCAAGCTCCGCATTGCCCCGCGCCGCGGCCTGTCCGCCGCCGTCCGCTTCGCCTTGGCCGCCTCCGTCCTGGCGCTCGCGGCTTCCTGCGGGTCCGGAGGCTCGGGCCGCTACACCGTGCCCGGGCTCGAGGGCATCGGACCGGAATCCCGGCTGGTCCGGGAGGCCCGGGAGGAATATGTAGACCTGCCCGGAATCCGGGGGCCTGAGGCCGCCTCCCCGAAGCCGGAGGAGGCCCCGGCGGACTGGCGGACCTACGGGGAAGGCTCTCCCTCCCGTCTGGCCATCCTCCTGACGGATCCCCGC
>JBFZER010000052.1:0-4013 GCA_041306765.1 Spirochaetota bacterium
GAGCCTGTTCGCGGCCAGCCATGCGGAGCCGGCCTTCCCCCTTTCCGCCGCGGACGTGATCGAGGGGGCGCCGGAGACGGTGGAGGCCCTCACCTGGACCGCGAACGGCCAGGCCCGGCAGGGGGCGGTCGAGGAAAGCCTCGAAGCCCTTCTCGGGCCCGGAGCGGTCGGGAACGGCGCGCGCTGGATATCCGGCCATCGGCCCGGGGAAGGCCGGTACGCGCTCCGCGCGGAGGGCAGGCTGGACCAGATACACGCCCCCTTCGCCTTCCAGGGCGCCTGGGTCCGTCCGGACCGGCCCTTCGATCCGGAAGTCGATATCTTCGATCTGTGACCTCAGTTCATACCGGATTCCGATCCTTCGACCGATGCACAGGGTCTCATCCGTGCCCGGAAGCGTATTTCCGTCCACCGTCCACCGTTCACCGTTTACCGACCCCCGCCTGATGTCGTATCATGTCACCATGGCAGGTTCGAAACGCGGTTCGCGCTCCTCATCCGGCTCCCGGGGCGGGGCCGGATGCCTGGTATGGCTCGTCGCTCTCTGCGCGGTATTCGTGCTGGTGTTCGCAAACCTGGGCAGGATCCGGCAGACCCTGGAGAATACCCGGTTCATGGACATCGTATCCACGAAGGGCGGCAGGACGCCCGACCCCGCGCCCGCGCCCGTGGCTCCGGCACCCAAGGTGGATGAGGAGCCTGTCCGGAAACCCCGTCAGACGCCTTCCGGCACGGGGGACGCCGTGACCGTCGGTCCGGGCACCGCTGTCGTCGAGGCTCCCGGATCCCAGCCCCCCGCCGCGAAGCCTCCGGAGGCGGCGCCGGAAAAACCCGCGGTAGTCAGGACCCGCTCCGCCGCCCTGTACTTCGTACGGATCGACGGGGACGGGGTCATCGCCCGGCAGGAGGTCAAGCGCACGATTCCCGCCACGGATTCCCCTCTGACGGACGCGATGGAATCCCTGCTCAAGGGCCCCGGGGAGGAGGAGCTCCGGAAGGAGCTGATCACCCTGGTTCCCCAGGGCACCCGGCTCCTGTCCGCACAGGTCCGGGGCAGCACCGCCTATCTGAATTTTTCCGAGGCCTTCATGTACAACTCCTACGGGATCGAGGGCTACGCGGGCCAGCTCAAGCAGGTCGTGTGGACCGCCACGGCCTTCCCGACGGTGCAGGACGTCCAGATCCTTGTGGAGGGCCAGCGCCGGGACTTCCTGGGCGGCGAGGGGGTCTACATCGGCCGGCCCCTGTCCAGGAATTCCTTCTAAGGTCGGGTACTTCGGTTCGGGATCCCCATCCCGGGACCGGCGCAGCCCTTCCTCCGGTTCGCCGGAAGCTCATTTGCATCGCCCCGGGGAGTCCCCGTCCTTGCGGGTCCCCGGTTTCGATGCTAGAATTACCTTGTCGGCGGCATCCCCCCGCCGTCGTCCCGGTTCCAAGGAGGATACCCTGAAATCCACAGCTCTCCACGACTGGCACGCGGCCCGCGGCGCCAAGTTGGCGCCCTTCGCGGGGTACGAGATGCCCATAACCTATCCCACCGGGGCGGTGGAGGAACACCTCATAACCCGCCGCTCCGTGGGCCTGTTCGACATCGACCACATGGGCCAGATCGAGGTCTCCGGCTCCGGGGCGGACGGCTTCGTCTCCCGCCTGGTGAGCGCCCGGATCCTGGACATGAAGGACGGGGACGCCCGGTATTCCCTGCTCCTGGCGGAAGACGGCGGGGTGACGGACGACCTGTTCATCTACCGGCTTCCCGGGCGGTGGTGGATCGTGGTCAACGCCTCCAACCGGGAGACGGACCTCGCGTGGTTCCGGAAGAACGCGCCGGCGGGAGTGAAGGTCGAGGACCGGTCCGACGATACCTACATGATCGCCGTCCAGGGCCCTCGGGCGATCGAGCTTTTGGGCCTGGCCGCGGACTTCGACGTGCCCGGCATGACCCGCTTCACCAGTTCCGAGGGCTCCCTGCTGGGGGTCCCCTGCCTGGTCGGCCGCACCGGCTACACCGGAGAGGACGGGGCAGAGCTCTTCTTCCCCGCCCGGGACGCGGTGAAACTCTGGGACGGGCTTCTGGCCCTGGCCGCGAAGAAGGGCATCGAGGCGGCGCCCATCGGCCTGGCCGCCCGGGACTCCCTGCGTTTCGAGGCGGGCATGCCCCTCCACGGCCACGAGATATCCCCGGAAATCAACCCCGTGGAAGCGGGTTTCAAGTGGGCCTGCGACCTGGAGAAGGACTTCGTGGGCAGGAAAGCCGTGGCCGACCTGGCGGAGCGCGGACCCTCCCGAAAGCTCGTGGGCCTGGACGTGACCGGGGGAGTGCCCCGGGAGGGCTACGAGGTGCAGACGCCGGACGGCCGGACCGTGGGCCTGTGCGCCGCGGGCATGTTCTGCCCCACCGTCAAGAAATACGCGGCCAACGCCTTCGTACCGCCGGAGTTCTCCAAGGTCGGGACGGCCCTGGCGGTGGTGATCCATGGCAAGCCCAAGGCCGCCTCAGTCGTGAAGCGTCCGCTGTACGTTCCCGCCTATAGGCGGTAGAATAGTATTCTCACTATATTCAAGGAGACGATATGAAGATCGACGTCAACGCCCGATACCGCAGTTCCCACGAGTGGGCCCGCAAGGAGGGTTCCCGGATCGTGACCGGCATCTCGGACCATGCCCAGGAGTCCCTGGGGGACATCGTGTTCGTGGAATTCCCCGAAGTGGGCAAGACCCTGAAGCAGGGCGAGACCTTCGGGGTGATCGAGTCGGTCAAGGCCGCCAGCGATCTGTACATGCCCATGGGCGGGAAGATCGTCGCCGTGAACGACGCCCTCGGGGGGGATCCCTCGGTGGTGAACAAGGACTGCTACGGGGCGGGCTGGCTCATCAAGTTCGAGCCGACCAATCCCGCCGAGTGGGACGGCCTTTTATCCTCCGCCGCCTATGAGAAGGAAGCCGCCGCGCACTGATGCCCAGGCCGGCGGGCCGCCGTTTCGTCCCGGGATGCCTCGGGGTTCCCGGGACCCGCGGTCCGCCCCGAACCCCAGGCCCCCCGGGGCCGTAAGGAGCGAATCGTGCCCTTCATACCCAACACGGATTCCGATCGCCGGGAAATGCTGGCGGTCATCGGGAAGCCGTCGGTGGAGTCCCTCTTCGGGGATGTTCCGGAAAACCTCCGCTATCCCAAGCTGGACCTCCCCCCCGCCCTGTCGGAGATGGAGATCCTCCGGGAGATCGAGGCCCTGGCGGCCAAAAACCTCTCCTCCTCGACCTGCGCCTGGTTCCTGGGGGCGGGGGCGTACAACCATTTCATCCCCTCCCTGGTCCCCGCCCTGGCGAGCCGCGGGGAATTCCTCTCGGCCTACACTCCCTACCAGCCCGAGGTCTCCCAGGGCACCCTGCAGGCCATCTTCGAGTACCAGAGCATGGCCGGGGCCCTCTTCGGGGTGGAGGCCATGAACGCCTCCCACTACGACGGGGCCACCGCCCTGGCGGAGGCCGTCCTGATGGCCGTGAGGAACGCCTCCGGCCGGGAGACGGTTGTCCTGCCCGCAGCCCTGCACCCGGAGTACAAGGAGGTCATACGGACCTACCTGGAGCCCCTTTCCGTGAAGATCCGGGAATACCCAGGCACCCCCGCCGCCGCGGCCGCCTCCCTGGATCCCTCCGTCTCCTGCCTGGTAGCCGCCTATCCCGACTTCGAGGGCCGGGTCCACGACCTGGCCGGGGTGGCCGACGCCGTACACGCCGCGGGCGCCCTCCTGGTGGTCCACGCGGACCCCATCCTCCTGGGCCTGTTCAAGAGTCCCGGGGAACTGGGCGCGGACATCGTGACCGCCGAGGGCCAGGCTTTGGGCAACGCGATGAACTACGGCGGGCCCTTCCTGGGCATGATGGGCGCGGCCTCCAAGTTCGTGCGCAAGATGCCCGGCCGCATCGCCGGGCAGGCTTCCGACGCCCAGGGCCGGCGCGGCTTCGTCCTGACCCTCTCGGCCCGGGAACAGCACATCCGCCGGGAAAAGGCC
>JBFZER010000053.1:0-4922 GCA_041306765.1 Spirochaetota bacterium
TGATCATACCGGGTTCTCCTTGGTTCCTCATCTCTTTTCCACGGCCTCGAATTTGCAGACGGAGAAGCATTCCCCGCACTTGATGCATTTATCCTGGTCGATGAGGTGGGGGGCTTTTTTCTCCCCGCTGATGCAATTCACCGGACAGCGCCGGGCGCAGAGGCCGCAGCCGATGCACTTCCCGGGGTCGATGGAGAAGATCACGAGGTCCTTGCACTTCCCCGCCCGGCACTTCCGGTCCTGGATGTGCTCCAGGTACTCGTCCCGGAAGTGCTTGATCGTGGAGATCGTGGGATTGGCCGCGGAACCGCCCAGGAGGCAGAGACTGGCCTTGGTCATGGCCTTTCCGATCCGCTCCAGGCTGTCCAGGTCCGCCATCTCTCCCTTGCCCTGGGCGATCTTTTTCAACAGAGAATGCATCTGATTCGTGCCGATCCGGCAGGGGGCGCACTTGCCGCAGGACTCGTCCACGCAGAACTCCATGTAGAACCGGGAGACGTCCACGACGCAGTCGTCCTCGTCCATGACGATCATCCCGCCGGAGCCCATCATGGACCCGAGGGACGTGAGGCTTTCGTAGGTGATGGGGGAGTCCAGGTCCTTCTCGGTGATGATGCCGCCCGAGGGGCCGCCGGTCTGCACGCCTTTGAACTTCCGGCCGTCCTTGATCCCTCCGCCGATGTCGAAGATGATCTCCCGGAGGGTGGTGCCCATGGGGACCTCCACCAGACCGGAGTTGTTGATCTTGCCGGTCAGGGCGAAGACCTTGGTTCCCGGGCTCTTCTCCGTGCCGATCTTGGCGAACCAGGCGCCGCCCTTGGTCAGGATGACCGGGACGTTGGCGAAGGTCTCCACGTTGTTGATCAGGGTCGGTTTCTTCCAAAGTCCCGAGATCGCGGGGAAGGGGGGTTTGGGCACGGGCATGCCGCGCTTGCCCTCCAGGGACTGCATCAGGGCCGTCTCCTCGCCGCAGACGAAGGCCCCGGCTCCCAGGCGGATCTCGATGTCGAAGTCGAACCCGGAGCCGAGGATGTCGTCCCCCAGAAGCCCCATCGACTTGGACTGGGCGATGGCGATCTTGAGCCGCTCGATGGCCAGGGGATACTCGGCGCGGATGTACACGAAGCCCTTCTTGGAGCCGATGGTGTAGCCGGCGATGGTCATGGCCTCCAGCACCGAGTGGGGGTCCCCCTCGATGGTGGAGCGGTCCATGTACGCCCCCGGGTCGCCCTCGTCGGCGTTGCAGATGACGTACTTCACGTCCCCGACGGCCTTGCGGGTCAGGTCCCACTTCATCCAAGAGGGGAAGCCCGCGCCTCCCCGGCCGCGGAGTCCCGCGGTCTTGAGCTCCGCGATCACGTCCTCGGGCTTCATCCCGAAGAGGACCCTCTCCAGGGCGGAGTATCCGTCCCGGGCGATGTATTCCTCGATGTTTTCCGGGTTGATGACGCCGCAGTTCCGCAGGACGATCCGGAACTGTTTCTGGTAGAACTCGATGTCCTCGAGCTTCACGATGTCCTTCTGCTGGTCCTTCTTATATAGGAGGCGCTTGACCTCCCGGCCCTTCACGATCTGCTCCGCTATGATCTCCTTGGCGTCCGAGGGCTTCACCTCGACGTAGAAGGACTCGGAGGGGAGGACCTTGACGATGGGACCCTTCTCGCAGAAACCGAAACAGCCGGTCTTCACGATCTGGACGTCGCCCTTGACGCCCTGGGCCTCCGCCTCGGCCAGGAGGTTCCTGTAGATCTCGTCCGCCTTAGCGGATACGCACCCCGTTCCGCCGCAGACCAGTACGAAGTTCTTGTACGCCATGGATCGGTCCTCCGCCTTACTTCTTTAGTATGTCCGCCGCGGGACGGTCGAAGATGTGGTTTTCCACGAGGGTCTTCTCCACCACGTGCTCCTGGACGATCCGGCGGGCCACGTCGGCATCCACCTTGCCGTAGATGGTGGCGGGCATGCCGGGCATGGCCACCTCCACCGTGGGCTCCACGTAGCAGAGCCCCATGCAGCCGGTCTGGCGGATCACGACGTCCTTGTCCAGGTGGAACTCGTCCACCGCCGCCAGGATGGCGTCGAAGGTCGTCTTGGCGCCCGCGGCGATCCCGCAGGTGCCCATTCCGACGATGATCTGCACGCTTTTCCCCTCCACCTCGCGGCGGCCCAGGTCTTTCTTCCTCTCGTCGCGCAGCTTCCGGAGGTCTTCCAGGGTCATCTTTGCCATATCGCTCTCCTTACGGTTCGAATCATCTCTCTCGCCGCGCCGTCAGTCCCCCGGCAGCTCCAGGGATTCCAGGTACCGGCCCACCAGGATCAAGGCGGACGCCCCGGACAGGTCCCCCGCGGCCTCCGCCAGCTCGGATCGGGACAGCTCGTACTCCGTCCCGGGAACGCCGGCCCGGGCCTCCCGCCGACGGCGTATCCGCAGCTCGTACATTCCGTCAAAGGCCAGGGCGGAACGGATCAAGCCCGGAACATCGCCCGTCGGCGGGGTGTCCAGGTGCCCGGCGGGCAGCACGAACCGGAGGGTCGTACCCCCGCCCTTCCGGGATTCCAGGGAAAACTCCCCGTCCACCTCCCGGACCGCCTGCTCCAGGAAAGGAAGGCCCAGGCCCACCCTTCGCCCGGGGTGCTTCCCCCCGGCGGACCGGAAGGGGTCCAGGGCCCTCGCCCTCTCCTCCTCCGTCATTCCCCGCCCGTCATCCGCCACCCGGACCGAGACCCGGCCGTCCGCCTCGACCAGGTCCAGCTCCACGTTCCGGGCTCCCGCCTCTACGGAGTTCTGGACCACGTCCAGGACGAAGTCGCAGACGCTGGCATGCACGGCCTTTAACTCCGATACTTCGCTATGATCTCCGGGAGCTGTTCCTTGGTCAGCTTTCCATATACGTCGTTCCCGACCATCAGCACCGGAGCCAGGCCGCAGCAGCCCACACAGCGTACCGAGTCGATGGAGAACTGCCCGTCGTCCGTCACCTCGCCGACATCGATATTGAGGATGCTTTCGCATTCCTCGATCAGGGTCTGTCCGCCCTTGAGGTAGCAGGCCGTACCCATACAGACCGCCAAGCGGTTCTTCCCGGGTTTCGTGGTCTTGAAGAAGTGATAGAAGGTGACCACCCCGTAGATCTTGGCCATGGGCATGTCGATCATCTTCGCCAGGGCCTCCGCGGACTCCCGGGAGATGAAGCCGTACTCCTGCTGGATGCGGTGGAGCATCATGATGAGACTTCCGGGTTTCCGCTTCCATTCCTCGATGAAACCTACGAGATCCGCAGAGAATTCGGTTTGGACCGCTGTCATGTATACCTCCGGTACTATGTATAAGAAAATATAGATAATTTATTTTTTGCAGTATATGAAAGAACGAAAAAGATGACAATGGGGTTGCTCGGAACTTCTCTCCCCCGAAAGGTTTAATCGGCATTTTTAACATGTTCGCCTCCTCTTGCCGACCGATACAACGACGTCGCCCCCAGGCTACCTCTGCGTAGCCCGGGCGCGCACTTGAAATCGTTTTGCCCGTTGAAATTTTTTCCCCGAGATTTTTCTTGACATTCGGCGCGGGCGTGATAATCTAATTTTGTATTCAAAACTTTCCATACACTTCAAGGAGGCACCTATGAAACGGTTCCTGACGCTTGCCCTGGCTCTCCTGTGCCTCGGGGCGGCGGTCTACGGCCAGGGCAAGTACCCGGCCAAGGATATCACCATCACCGTGGTCTTCGGCGCGGGCGGCGGAACGGACGTCCTGAACCGTCTGTTCGCGGGAGAGATGCGGGCGGCCCTGGGCCGCAACGTCGTCGTAGCCAACGTCACCGGCGGCGTGTCCGCCTCGAACGGCATGTTCCACGTCTGGAACCTGCCCCACGACGGCTACAACCTGGCCGGCTTCTCCGAGTCCGTGGTCAGCGGCCCCGCGATGGGCGGCTTCGACAAGCGGATGAGCGCCTGGTATCCATTCCTCATCGCGGGATCCCCGGACGTGATCTCCGTGCCGGCGTCCTCGCCCTACAAGACCCTGACGGAACTCATCGACGCCGCCAAGGCCAAGCCGGAGTCGGTCAAGGCCGGCGCGGGCAACGTGGGCGGCCTGCACCACCTGAACCTCCTGGCATTCCAGCAGGGCACGGGAGCCAAGTTCAACTACATCCCCTACACCGGATCCGGCCCGACCCAGACGGCCGCGGTCACCGGCGAGATCGACCTGGTTGTCACCTCCGTCGCCGAACAGCAGCAGCTGATCAAGGCCGGACAGCTCCGCCCCCTGGGCATGCTCATCGCCACTCCCTTCAAGATCGAAGGTTTCGGCGAGATCCCCTCGTCCTTCAAGGCCTACCCGGACCTCAAGAAGCACCTGCCCATCATGCAGGCCATCGGTTTCGGAGTGCCCGACGACGTGCCCGCGGACGTCAAGAAGAAGCTGGACGACGCCTTCAAAAAGACCATGAAGTCCAAGAAAGTTGTGGAGTTCCTGGCTGCCAACTACTACGAGCCCATCGGCAAGACCGGCAAGGACGCCGCGGCGATCTTCGCCAAGCTGGAGTCCCTGTTCTGCTGGACCCTCTGGGACCTCAAGCAGGCCAAGAACGATCCCGCCTCCCTCGGAATCCCCAAGCCCTGACGATACCGGGAGACCTCCCTCCTGCGGCCGGCCCATTCGGGTCGGCCTTTTTTTTCAAGAGCGAACCACAGAGGCACAGAGTTCGCGAGTCCGGCAGACATCGGACTCGCGGCGGCGAAGTCCTTCGGTCTTCGTCGATCTTGTCTCAAATGGATCACCGAAGCTTGCTTCGGCACCGTCAGGATGGCTGCGCCATCCTGACGCGTTCTCCGTGGTGAATCCTGGGAATCCTCTGTTCTTTCCCGTTGACAAGATGGGGAAGTAGAGTACACTGTTTTGTCTACAAAATATCGAA
>JBFZER010000054.1:0-15084 GCA_041306765.1 Spirochaetota bacterium
TCCGCCCGGAACCGCATAGCGAACCGCGCGTCAGCGCGGTTCGCTGGAATCCACCTTCTCGACTATCTTGATGTGTAACTCGTCTAACTGTTTCTGGTCCACCTCGTTGGGGCAATCATGCGCCGGGCCTTTCGGCCCGGCGCTCATCGAGTGGAAATGATTATCGTGTGCGGCCAAAGGCCACACGACGCTGTCCATGGGCCTACTTGGAATCCGCTTTTTCTACAATTCGGATATGTAACTCGTCTAGCTGTTTCTGATCTACTTCATTGGGGCAATCATCCATCGGGCTCACGGCGAAGGAGTTTTTCGGGAAGGCGATGACTTCCTTGATGGAGGTGTCCCCGGCCATGAGCATGACCAGGCGGTCCAGGCCGGGTGCGATGCCGCCGTGGGGCGGGGGGCCGAACTTGAAGGCCTCGGTCAGGAAGCCGAACTTCTTCTGGGCTTCCTCCTCGGAGAAACCCACGATCCGGAAGACCCGCTTCTGGAGCTCCGGGTCGTGGATGCGGATGGAGCCCGAGGCGAGCTCGTACCCGTTCAGGACGAGGTCGTAGAGGTCCCCCTTGACGGGGCCGGGGTCGGACTCCATCGTGGCGTGGTACTTCTCCTGGGGCATGGTGAACATGTGGTGCGCGGCTTCCCAGCGGTTCTCGTCCTCGTTCCACTCGAACATGGGGAAGTCCACGATCCAGGCGAACTCGAAGCGCTTCGGGTCGCAGAGTCCGAGGTCCCTGCCGAGCCTGGACCGGACCGCCCCGAGGGACTGGCAGGCCGTCTTGCGCCTGGCGTCCGCGACCATCAGTACGAGGTCCCCGGGCTTTGCGCCCAGGGCCGCGATCAGCTCCGAGGCCAGACCCGCAGGGGCGCCCTCGCCGGCGAAGAACTTGGAAGCCCCGCCTTCCAACTGAAGTATGGTTGTGGTCGAGGAAGCGCCGTTGGGCGCTTCCTTGACGCCAGCGTCGCCCGACGCTGGCGCAGCCGGCACTTTCATCCAGGCCATGCCCTTGGCGCGGAAGACCTTGGCGGCGGCCTCGAGTTCTTCGATCTGCTTGCGGGAATAGTCCGCCTTGCCCGGAACCACAAGGGCTTTGACGGCTCCTCCCGCGGCCAGGGCGTCCTTGAAGGCCTGGAAGGTCGAGCGGGAGGCGAGGTTCCCGATGTCCCTCATCTCGAGGCCGAACCGGAGGTCGGGCTTGTCGGTGCCGTACATCTCCATGGCGTCGTCGTAGGGGATGCGCCGGAAGGTCGCGGGCAGTTCCTTCCCCAGGGCTTTGCGGAAGACGTGGCCGAAGAGCCTCTCCACCATGGCCAGGACGTCGTCGCGCTTGACGAGGGACATCTCGATGTCGATCTGGGTGAACTCGGGCTGCCGATCCCCCCGGGCGTCCTCGTCCCGGTAACAGCGGGCGATCTGGAAGTACTTGTCCATCCCCGAGACCATGAGGATCTGCTTGTAGAGCTGGGGGCTCTGGGGCAGGGCGTAGAACTTCCCGGGATACAGGCGCGAGGGGACCAGGTAGTCCCGGGCGCCCTCCGGGGTGGACCGGATGAAGGTGGGGGTCTCGATCTCGTAGAAGCCCTCGGCGGCCAGGTGCTCGCGAACGGCGAAGGCCACCTCGTGCCGGAGGCGCATCCGGTACTGCATGGCCCCGGACCGGAGGTCCAGGTACCGGTATTTCAGGCGGGTCTCCTCCTTGGCGTCCGTATGCTCGTCGATCTGGAAGGGGAGGGTATCGCAGCGGGTCAGGATCTGGAGGTCGCTCAGGACAACCTCGACCTCCCCCGTGGCCATGTCGGGATTCACCATGGACTGGGGCCGAAGGCGGACCTTGCCGCGGACGGACAGGCAGTATTCGTTCTTGAGCTCCGCGGCCGCGGACTTGAGAGGCTCCTCGGCGTCCGGGTCCACCACGACCTGGGTGATCCCGTAGCGGTCCCGAAGGTTGATGAAGGATATGCCGCCGTGGTCCCGCTTGCGGTGGACCCAGCCGTTCAGTACGACAGTCTGTCCCGCGTCGCCCTTGCGCAGGGCTCCGCAGGTGGTGGTGCGCTTGAGGTATTCCATGAGGCGGCATTGTATACTTGCCCGCCGGGCCGCGCAAGGGAGGCCGCCCTTCCGGCTCCGCTTGCCCCTGGTTCCGGGGGCCGGTATAATCCGCGGCCATGAGATACCTCCTGGTCCGGCACGGGCCTCCCCGCTCGCCCTACAACTTCGAGGCCGACCTGGCGGCCGCGGGCACTGCGGCCGACACGGTCCTGTTCTCCGAGCGGGAGATCCCGGCCGCTCCGGAAACCTACGACGCGGTGGTGGTCTTCGGGGGGTACATGTACGCCACCGAGGACGACAAGCATCCGTGGATCCTCGACGAGCTCCGGTACATGGAGTCCGCGATCTCCGCGGGTATTCCTCTGCTGGGGGTCTGCCTGGGGGGCCAGCTCCTGGCCCGTCTTCTGGGGGCCCGGGTCTACAAGACGCCGGTGCCGGAATTCGGCTACTGGGAGATCGAGCGGACCGAGGCGGGGAAGGCGTCCCCCCTCTTCGAAGGCCTGCCGGAGCCCCTGCTCGGGTTCCTCTGGCACAACGACGCCTTCGACCTGCCTTCCGGAGCGGTGCGCCTTGCCCGGACGGAGCACTGCCCCAACCAAGCCTTCTCGTACGGAGACCGCACCTTCGGCCTGCAGTTCCACCTCGAATTTTCGGCGGAACAGCTCCGGTCCATGGTCACCCGGGACGCCGGGTCCCTGCCGGCTCCCAGCGCGGTCTGGCAGGATCCCGCGGCGGTGGCCGCCAACGAAGCAGCCCACGCCTCGGTGAGGTCATCCATGCTGCGGATGCTCCGGACGGTGGGCCGGCTCCGGGAAACTCGACGAAGCCCCTAGGGCTTCGTCGCCTTTGGGGACCACTATGTGGTCCCCAAAGTTATTCCGCCCAGAGCCGGATCAGGCGGAGCACCGTCCGGGCTGTCAGGACCATCTCCGCCACGCTGGCCCATTCGTAGCGGGAGTGGTAGTTGTAACCGCCCGTGAAGATGTTCGGGGTGGGTACGCCCATCTCCGTGAGCCGGGCGCCGTCGGTACCCCCCCGGATCGGCTTGATCACCGGAGGGATCCCCTCGTCCTTGCAGGCCCGTACCAGGCGCTCCAAAACCTCGGGCCGTTCGTCCAGCTTCTTGCGCATGTTGAGGTACTGCTTTTTGACGTCCACCTCCACGGAGCCCCCGGGGAACTGGGCGTCTACGGCCTTGGCCAGGGCCTTTACCGTCTCGATGCGGCGGTTCATCCCCTCGTCCGTGAAGTCCCGCAGGAAGACCTCCAGGGTGGCGTTCTCCAGTGTCCCGTGGACCTCGATGGGGCAGTAGTAGCCGTACCAGCCGTCCGTCGATTCCGGGCTCTCCGCCCTGGGGAGCATGCTTATGAACGAGGCGGCCATGGCGGTGGCGTTGGCCAGCTTTCCCCGGGCGCTTCCTATGTGGATGACGTAACCCTTGAAGGTGAGCTTCGCCGAGTAGGCCGTGAAGCATTCCGCCTCGATCTCGCCCAGCTTTCCGCCGTCCAGGGTATAGCAGGCCGCGGACCGGAGCTTCGGCAGGGGGAAGAGGTTCATGCCCTTGCCGGTCTCCTCGTCGGGGGTGAAGAAGACCTCGATCGGTCCGTGTGTGATCTCCGGGTGGGCGATCAGGTGGCGCAGGGCGGTGAGGATCTCCGCCACCCCCGCCTTGTCGTCCGCCCCCAGGAGGGTGGTGCCGTCCGTGACGATCAGGGTGTCGCCGACGTGGTCGGCCAGGTCCGGGTAGGCGGCGGGATCCAGGGTATGGTTCTCCGAGAGTCTCAGGGCCTTTCCGTCGTAGTCCTTCACGATCCGGGGCTTGACGTTTTTGGCCGTGACGTCGCTGGCCGTATCCATGTGGGCCATGAACCCCACCGAGGGCTTGCCCTCGTACCCGGGGGAGGCCGGAAGCCGGGCGGATAGGTAGCAGTGCTCGTCCAGGGTGACCTCGGAGAATCCGAGGGTTTCGAGTTCCTTCTGAAGGAGCCGGGCGAGGTCCCACTGGGTCGGGGTCGAGGGGATATCCTCGATGTGCCGGTCGCTGGTCGTCTCGATGCGGGCGTACCGAACGAGCCTATCCGTGAGCTCCTCGGCGAAGGGGTCGGAAAGCGCTTCCTTGTAGTTGTCCATGCCGGGCAGTATGTCCCGGTTTTCCGGAATGGGCAAGTACGGCATTTCCTTGCCCCCGCCCGGCGCTATCTATATATTCTTAGCGATGACAATACCCGAATACCCCGAGTTCGCGCCCATCACCTTCGAGATGCGGGACGAGCTTTACCCTCGGCTGAACCTCCTGACGGACGGCATCTCCGAGTTCACCTTCTCCAACCTCTTCCTCTTCCGAAGAGCCTACGGATACAAGGTTTCCCGCATCCCGGACCAGACCGCCGTGATCTCCGGGGTGAAGAACGGGGAGCCCTTTTTCCTCACCCCCTGCGCGGTCCCGGACCGCGGGGTCCTGGAGGACCTTTTCCGGAACCACCTGTACCTCAAGAACCTGTCGGAAAGCCAGTCCGAGAGCCGGAGGGTGGACCTGGAGCCGTGGGGCTACCGACTCCAGGAAGACCGGGACAACTTCGACTACCTCTACAATCGCGAGGATCTGGCGGAGCTTTCCGGCAAGGCCTACCATAAAAAGCGGAACCTGGTGAACGCCTTCCTGGGCACCTGCTCCTGCGAGCAGAGGCCCCTGACGAAATCCAACGTGGCGGACGCGGTAGGGGTCCTGGACCGCTGGCGGGAAGCCAAGGGGCAGGACGGGGACTACGCGGCCTCCCGGGAGGCCCTGGAGCGTTTCGAGGACCTGGGAATGCGGGGGGCGGTCTACTACGCGGACGACCAGGCGATCGGCTATGCCCTGGGCGAGCCGATTTCCCGGGCCCGCATGTTCGCAGTCCATTTCGAGAAGGCCGTGGAGGGCTACAAGGGGATCTACCAGTTCATCAACCAGGCCTTCGCCCAGACCCTGCCAAAATATTTCCGGGTCGTGAACCGGGAGCAGGACCTGGGGGACGAGGGACTCCGGCAGGCCAAGATGACCTACCGGCCCTTCGGCTTCGTCAAGAAGTATCGGGTATATAGAGCGTAGCGCGAATCCGGACTATACTTCTCCCATGACATCCTCCCTCGTACGGCTGACCGGAACGGACCACGACCAGGCCTTCGGCGAGCGGGCCAATCTCCTTTCCCGGGCCGTGGCTGAGAACAGACGGGGCATCCGTTCCCTTCCCGGGTATATCGAATACCTGGCGGGACGCACCGTCTGTCTTACCCTCCTGGCGGGCTCCGGCTCCCGCTGGCAGGAGTCCCTGGCCGCCGCCGCGGCGGAGGGACGCGCCCCCCGCTTCGACCCAGCCCGCCCCCGGGGCCTCTTCCCGGTGCGCAACTCCCTGGGCCGCGGACCCGACCCCATCCCCATCGCGGCGTACGCCGTCGACGCTTTCCGGGGCCTGGGCCGCCGGGTCGTCGTGGTCCGGGGCTGGGAGGCGGAGATCGACCGGGAGATCCTCGGGCCCCTGGGGATCCCGACCGAGGACCGGCGCTTCTTCACCCAGGAGGCCCCCCTGGGCAAGCCCCTGGGGCACGGGGACGCGGTGTGGCAGTGCCGGGAACTCTGGAAGGGGGCGGACTATGTCCTCGTGAACTTCGGGGGCGACGCGTCCAGCCCCTTCACCGCCCGGGCGGCCCTGGTGGTCCTGGACGCCCTGGTGTCGATGGGGGAGCCCGTCGGCCTGCTGGTGCCCGCGGCCCGGTTCGAGAATCCCGCCTATCCCATTTCCCTGGATTCCTACGGGCGGCCGACGTCCTTCGGCCACGCCAAGCTCTCCGGGTCGGCCGTGACGGCCGCCTCGGGCTGGGCGAACGTGGGCCTGCGGGCCTACAAGGCTTCCTCCCTCTACGCCCTCTGCGAGACCATCCGGGCGGAGCACTGGCGGGACGGTGAGGGCTACGGGATACCGGGGAACGATCCGGCGGGGCGGGAGTTCGCCCTGGACAACGTGGACGCCCGCCTTGGGGCCCTGCGCCTGGTGCGCCTTCTGGCCGCCGCCCTACCGGACGAGCTCAGCCCGGTGAAGAGCCTGGCGGACGTGCCGGCCTTCGAGGCCGCGGCAGCCCGGGTGCGGGGGGACGCGGAGACCTTGCTCGGGGGGGCTGGGTAGGCGGGCCGGCCGGGGGGACGGCGCCCGGCCCTTCGGCCTAGACGGGGTCGGAGAGCAGGGGGCGCGGCTCCGCGAAGATATAGCCCTGGCCGTAGTCCACCCCGAGCTCGACCAGCTTGTTCCAGATCTTGTCGGACTTCACGAATTCCCCGATGGTCTTGAGTCCCATGACGTGGCCCACCGAGTTGATGGAGTCCACCATCGTGCAGCTCACCAGGCTCTCGTCGATGTTCTGGACGAAGGACCCGTCGATCTTCAGGTAGTCCACGGGCAGGTTCCGCAGGTAGCCGAAGGAGGAGAACCCGGAACCGAAGTCGTCGAGGGCGAAGGTGAAGCCCTCCTCCTTGAGGCGCTTCATGAACCGCGAGGCGTAGGAGAGGTTCTGGATGGCGGCGGTCTCGGTTATCTCGAAGCAGAAGTCCGAGGCGGACAGGCTGTACTGGGCCAGGGTGGCCAGGATCTTGTCGATCAGGGTCTCGTCCAGGAGGGAGGGGCCGGAGAGGTTGATCGAGAAGATGGAGTCCGCCAGGGGATTCTTCCGGTCCTGCAGGGTCCGGAAGGCCCGCATGGAGTTCTCGATGACCCAGCGGTCGATCTGGGGCATGAGGTTGTAGCGCTCCGCGGAAGGTATGAAGTCCGTGGGCCGTGCGATTCCGCCGTCCTCGTTCACCAGGCGGATGAGGATCTCGATCTTCTTGGAATAGCCCTTCACGGGGTCCAGGGGCACGATGGGCTGGTAGAAGAGCAGGAAGCGGTTTTCGTCGATCGCCCGGTTGATCTTTCCGATCCACTCCATCTCTCCCCGGCGCCGTTGGAAGGCGCTGTCCTCCACCTGGAACACGCTGATCTTGTTGCCCCCGGCTTCCTTCGCGATATGGCAGGCGTCGTCCCCCGCGGCCAGGACGGCATGGATGTCCCCGGACTCGCGGGTGAGGGGGACGATGCCGATGGACATGGTCACCGGGAACACCGTGTTCTGCCAGATGAACTTGCGGTTGGCCGCGGCCTCCTGGAGGCGCTTGGCCACGTTGGAGGCGTCCTGGACCGCGCAGTTCATGAGGATGCAGGCGAACTCGTCCCCGCCGATGCGGGCGGAGATATCGTTGCGCTGGATGTTGGCCGTGATGTGGGACGCCACCTGGCGCAGCAGTTCGTCCCCCGCCAAGGCTCCGCAGGTGTCGTTGACGGCCTTGAACCGGTCCACGTCCAGGATCAAAAGGCCGTGGCTGTCCCCGGTCTGCTCTATGCTCTTGAGGACCTCCCCCAGCTTGAAGGAGAGCTCCTCCCGGTTGGAAAGGCCGGTCAGGATGTCGTGGCTGGCCTGGTAATTGATGGTCTCGGACATCCTCTTCATCTCGGTGATGTCCCGCAGGGCCAGCAGGTAGCCTTCCGTCGAGTTTTCCTTCTCGTGAATCCGGGTGATGGACCCGTCCACCAGGATCGTCTGGTTGTAGGTGTTCTTGATGGACACCTCGTGGAAGAAATAGGGGTGTTCGTCCACCAGGGGGACCCCGCTTCCCAGGAGGTCCTTCTGCTTGCGGGGGTCGTAGAGGGTCAGTATCCGGGTCAGGCTCGCTCCCTTGACGGCAGCCTCCTTGTACCCGGTGATGTCCTCCGCCACGGTGTTCATGAACTGGATGTTCAGGTTCGTGTCCGTGGCCACGATTCCGTCGTTGATGGAGTGGAGGATGGCCGAAAACAGCCGCTCCTGCTTGCGCAGCTTCTTCTCAATACCGCTCTTGTACAGGGCGATGTCGATGGTGGTGTAGAGTTCCCGCTCCTTGAGGGGCTTGAGGATGTAGCCGTAGGGTTCGACGGCCTTCGCCCGCTCCAGGGTCTTCTCGTCCGAGAACGCGGTGATGAAGATGATCGGGAGTCCCAGCTGCTTGCGGATGATCCCCGCGGCCTGGATACCGTCGATCTCGCCCTCGAGCAGGATGTCCATGAGGACGATGTCGGGTTCCGCCTTGCGGGACAGCTCAATGGCGGCCTGGCCCTCGCTGGCCATCCCGACCACGGTATAGCCGAACCGCTCCAGCCTGCGCTGAAGATCCAGGGCGATGATCTTCTCGTCTTCGACGATCAGTATCTTCTCGTTGTTCATGACGTAGAGGAAGTATCGTTTCCGGGGCGCCCCAGGTCAAGGGACGACGAGGGAAAGGACCAAGCCGGCCGCCCCGGCCCCCAGGATGATGAACAGGGGGTGGGTCTTGGTGAAGGCCGCCAGGGCGAAGGACGCCGCGGCCAGGAACCCCGAGGACCAGGAAGACGAGGCGGCGGGCAGGAAGGTCCACAGGGTCATGGCCACCAGGGCGATGGTACCCGTTTTGAGGGCTTCCTGGAGCACTTTCCGGGCCTTGCCCAGCCGGGCCAGGAGGCTGGTGGCCAGGAGTATGGCCAGGACGGGGAAGGCTATGACCGCCGCCGTGGCAACCGCGGCTCCGGGGATCCCCGCCAGGCGGTAGCCGACCAGGGTGGCGGCGTTCAGGGCTACGGGTCCCGGGGTGACCTGGGATACCGCCACGAGATCCGCGAAACCCGCCTCGGTGATCCAGCCCCGCCCCAGGATCTCCGTCTTGATGATGCCGACGATGGTCCAGCCCCCGCCGTAGGCCGCGATCCCGATGCGGAAGAAGACCCAGGCCAGGTCCAGGATCGTCATGAACGGGCCTCCCCGGCCAGGGCCACCAGCACGGACGCGAAGAACAGGGGGATGGCCCAGGCGCGGAAGCCGATGACCGCCGCGGCCGCGCAGGCCGTGCAGGCGGCGCGCCAGACCGTCCAGGTCCGGGTGGTGCACATGCGCCAGAGCAGGGCTCCCACCAGACCCGGGATCACCGCCGACGCCCCGTCCAGGAAGCCCCGGACCGGGGGGTAATCCCCGAACCCGTCCAGGAGCAGGGCCACCAGGAGCACGGAGACGAAGGGAGGCACCAGGATGCCCGCCATGGCCAGGCAGAAGCCCGGGATCCCGGCCATCCTCCGTCCCACGATGAGGGCCGTGTTCAGGGCGATGGGACCCGGGAAGGACTGGGCAAGGGCGAAGAGGTCGTAGAACTCCTTCTCCTCCATCCACTTTTTAGCGGTCACCTCCTTCCCGATGACCGGTACCATGGCGTAGCCCCCGCCGATGGTCACGGCAGATATGCGGAAGAAGGTCCAGAAGATGCCGCCGGGACTCGGCGAGGCCGGGTGATTCGAACTTCGGTCCATCCAGACTCCGGATACCTCAGGATCGGGGAGGCGCGGGCCGCGGCGCTTCGAAGGCCGCACTACCGAGGTCATCATATCGGCGGGCGACGTCGGCTGTAAAGGCGAGGCCCCGGCGGAAGTCCCTGCGGCCTGCGGAACGTCGACGAGCCGGGACCCTTGCGCGCTTGTACGGGCTGGACCGTACCCGTTATATTGATAGGGCGAACCTACACGGACGGGATGGGAGTCCAATGACCTACTCGGTTCCGCTGCACAAGAGAATCACGCTTCGCCCCGGGGAGCATCGGGCCACGACCGATGCGACGGTTCTGTCCACCCTCCTGGGCTCCTGCGTGGCCGCGTGCCTCTTCGATCCCGTATCCCGGGTGGCGGGGATGAACCACTTCCTGCTTGCCAACCGGAGATATGCCCGGAGCCTGCCCCTTTCCATAACCGAGGCCGGGCGCTACGGCATCCACGCCATGGAGCTCCTGATCAACGACATGATGAGCCAGGGAGCCCAGAGGTCCCGGCTCAAGGCCAAGGTCTTCGGCGGGGGGGCCATCCTGGACGAGAGCTCCGATTCCCATTTCCTGTGCGTGGGGGACGTGAACCAGCGCTTCATCCGAGAGTTCCTGGCTACCGAGGGCATCCCGCTTCTGTCGGAGGATCTGGGCGGCGAGTTGGGGCGGGTGATCCACTTCCATACGGACACCTTCCAGGTCTTCCGCAGGTTCATACCCAAGACCCAGACCCTGCGGATCGAGAAGCGGGAACTGGGCTTGTGGAAGCGGCAGGTAGAGAAGCCTGAGGATCGGGAGGGGGCGATAATTCTTTTCTAGGTAAAGCCGAGAAGCGGAATCGAACCGCTGACCTGCGCATTACGAGTGCGCCGCTCTGCCATCTGAGCTATCTCGGCGGGCGGTCGAGACTATACCGGAACCAGGTCAAACAATCAAGGGGAACGGGGATTCGCCCCCGGGACGCGCTATCTTCTGGGTCATGGCAAACAGATTGTCCGCGCGGGCCCGGCCCGCTTTGATCCTGGCCGCCTTGCTGGCCGCGGCCGCCGCCTCCGCGGCGGAGCGGGAACTCGAGGTCCTGGTGGTCCGGTTTCCCGGGGGAGCCTCGGAAGAGAGGTACCGCTACATGGACCTCCCGGCGGCGGTGCGCTTCCTGCTCCCCGTCGCCTTTTCCGCAAAGGGAGGAGCCCTGTCCTTCGAAAGCGATTCCTCCGCGGGCTACCTGGAACGCGGCAGGGAGCCGGTCGCGGACCGGCCCGGCGGAAACCTGGAACGGGTTACCGTGCTCCTGCCCGCGTCCCCCCGGGAACCCAGGCCGTCCCGGTCGGTAACGGTGTCGTTCACCCTGGACGAGCTCCTGGCCCGGGGCGGACCCTGGTCCGGGGTACCCGCCGCCTGGGCCTGCGCCCGGGCGGCCTCCGATACCCGCTGGACCGTCGGCAGGGTCTGGGCCCGCTCGGTCGCCTGGGACCCCCGGACGGGACGGATCACGGTCCGGGTCGCCCTGATGAAGTGACGGCGGCCCGGCGCGCCGCCTCGGCCAGGAAGGCCGCTTCGCCTGCCGCCGGGGGCCGCTCCTCCGCCCGGGCGGCCCTCAGCCAGAACAGCCAGGTCCGCACCTCCAAGCCGGGGTGGAGTTCCCGGCAGGCAGCCCGGTAGGCGGCCAGCTGGCCGTCGTACTCGCCCTCCCGCCGCCGGCGGTCGCTCTTGAAGTCCACGACCTCAACCCGGTCCCCGGCGCGGAAGCAGAGGTCCATGCGGCCGGAGATGACCGGGACCGCGGGGGCGCCCGGGCCCGGCTCCGCCCCCGGCGTCCCGGCCGGGGCGAACAGGAACGGCGCCTCCGTCCTGAGTTCCCCCGCCGCCCGGGCGGCCGCCGCAGCCCTGCCCAGGTCCGAGTCCAGGAAGCTCGCGGCCAGCCGCCGCGCCTGGCCGGCCAGGGCGTCCCGGCGGGCTTCGGGCAGGGCGGCGAGGGAGGCTTCGAAGGCCTCTGCACCGTCCGCAGAGGGGTCCAGGAGGGCCTGGATCGCCGCGTGGCACAGTTCCCCGAAGGCGGTTTCCGGGACCTCCTGGGCGAAGCGGTCGAAATCGAGGGCGGGGAGCTCCTCCCCGGCCTCGTCCGTCCCGGCGCCCCGGGCCGCCTCGAGTTCCCGCCAGGCCTCCTTGACGGCGGTGGCGGATACCTCGGGGCGGTCCCAGTTCCTCTCGATGACCCGGGCGTCGCGGTACCGGGGCTCCAGGTCCTCGACGGAGACCGAACGGTCCCCGGCGAAGAGCTTCCGGTACTTTTCCTCGTCCAGGTCCGGCACGGGGACTTCCCGCACGCAGGCGGGCAGGTCGGCGAACTGCCCGGTGTTTTCGTCCCTCCGTCCGTCCCCGCCCGCCAGCAGGGTGTGGAAGGAGGCGCCCCGCTCGTCCGAGGTTCCCGGCTCCGCGGCGGCGAACACCAGGTGGGCCGAGGCCCGGGTGCAGGCCACGTAGAACAGCCGCTTGCGCTCCGCCGCCTCCTGCCGGGCTTCTTCCTCCCGGGCCAGGTCGAAGAAGAGGTTGACGGTCTTGGCCCCCGGTTCGTCCCAGGGCTTGAGGTTCAGGGTTATTCCGTGCTCCCGGGAGAGGTACCAGGCCTTGCCGTCGCCCCCGGGTTTCCCGCGGCCGTCCAGGAAGGGGAGGATGACAACCGGGAACTCCAGGCCCTTGGCCTTGTGGACCGTGAGGATCCGCAGCCCGGATCCCGCCTCCCGGGGCGCGTCCAGGTCGGGCAGGCGCTCCGGTGTGCCCGCCCGGGGCTCCAGCTCGGAGACGAAGGAGGCCAGGGCCAGGCCCCGGGCGTCCGCGTCCGCGGCCAGCCGGAACAGGTAGTCGAAGTGCTCCAGGAAGGGGTGGGTGTCGGGCTTGGGAAGGAGGCCCAGTCGGAGGCCCTCGCCGTACCAGAGGGAACGGACCAGGGCCGAGACGGGCCGGCGGTCCGCGGCGGATTGGAGGCGCTCCAGGATGCCCCGGCCCCGGTCGAACCGGGCCGCGTCGTCCTCCGACAGCTCCGCGGCGGGTCTCGCGGCGGGATCGAAGGGCGCAAGGCCCAGGGCCAGGATCCGGACGAAGGCGTCGTCGGAAACCCGGACGAAGGGGGAACGGAGGAAGGCCGCGTAGGCCGGTCCGTCCTCGGGGTGTACGGCCAGGCGCAGGGCCTGGTAGACGTCGTTGGCGGGGGATTCCGTGAACAGGCCGCAGACGTCGCCGGCGGAGTAGGGGATCGCTAAAAGGCGGAAGTGCTTTTCCAGGAGGTACTGCTTGCCGGTGCTCCGGAGGAGGACCGCGAAGTCGTCGTACCCCGCAGGTCTCCAGGCGCCCGGGGTCTTCGGGTCCGGGACGCGGAGGTTCCCGGTTTCCACGGAATCCCGGACGAAGGAGGCGACTGCATGGGCCAGGGCCTCGTCGTCGCTCCGGAAGCCCTCCCGGTTCCGGAGAGGCCTGCGGGGCTTGATGAGGTAGCGGATCGAGGGCGAGCCTCCCGGCGCGGCCGCCCGGGACAGGATGGGGGAGAACCGGGCTTCCCAGGGCTCTTCGGCACCCGCGAAGACCCTCTCGAAGACCTGGTTGAAGAAGGCAACCAGCCCGGGCTCGGAGCGGTAATTGGTCCGCAGGGCCGGCCCGTCGGCGCCCAGGTCCTCGGCCAGGCCCCGGAAGACCGCGACGTCGGCTCCCCGGAACCGGTAGATGCTCTGCTTCTCGTCCCCCACGAAAAAGAGCTTGTCCGGCTCCAGGTCCCCGCGCTTCGGGACGCCGGGGTCCCTCCGGTCCCGCCGCTCCGCCAGAAGGTACAGGAGGTCCTTCTGGAGTTCGTCGTCGTCCTGGAACTCGTCGATCATGATGTGCCGGAACCGGTCCTTCCAGCCCGCCCGGATCTCCGGGCGCCGGGACAGGAGGTCCACCGCAGCGGAGGCCGCGTCCCGGAAGCCCATGACCCGGGCCAGGCGCTTGGCCTTCCGCACCTGCTCCCCGAGTTCGGCCAGAAGGCCCAGGGCGGGCCCGGCCAGGGGTGCCAGGCTCTCCATCTCCGCGGCTTTGGCAAGGAGGCGGGCGGCGTCCCGGGCCCGGGAGGCGGCCTCCTTGATCAGGGTTTCCGAGTCCGAGCGTCCGAAACCCTTGAGGTTGAAGAGTACGACCAGGTCCAGGGCCGCCGCGATCCTGTCGGATGCAAGGTCCGTGAGGTTCGCCGGCAGGGTCGCGAAGGCGTCCAGGACGGCCGCGGCCTTGGCGGAGGGGTTCCGGAGCCCGGCGCCCTCCGCCCCCGCGGCCCGGGCCGCTTCCTGGATGATCGCCGCCTGTTCCCGGATCGTCCGCGCCGCCGCATCCGCCTGGAGCCGGAGCATGGCGGGGATGTCCGGGGCCCCCGAGGGGGTCCAGAGCCGGGCGGCGGCGTCCGCGAAGAGCCCCTTCCAGGCCGTTTCGAAACCCAGCCGGGCGAAGATCTCCCGGAGTGCCGGATCCTCCCGGCGCTCCAGAAGAAAGGACAGGGCCCGGGCTTCGGAAATGCGAGCGCACTCCTCGTCGTCCACCCGGAAGTCCGGGGGATAGCCGTACTCCTGGGCCTCCGGCCGGAGCACCAGGGAGCAGAAGGAATCCAGGGTGGAGATCTGGGCTTCCGAGAACCGGTCCACCTGCTCCAGGGCCCGGGGTTCCCCCGAGTCCAGGAGGGCCCGGTGGATGCGGCCGTACATCTGGGCGGCGGCCTTGCGGGTGAAGGTCAGGACCAGGATGGACCGGACGTCGGCGTTTTCCCGCAGGACGAGGTCCAGGTACCGGGCCGCCAGGACCGTGGTCTTGCCGCTGCCGGCCCCCGCGGACACGGCGCCGTTTTCCCGGAGCTTCACGGCCTTCCGCTGGTCCGGATCCAGCATCCCGTACAGGTTGTCTCCGCTCATGGCCGCTCCGTGGCGTACCCGGTGCGGCAGACCGATGCCCAGCCGCAGGAGCCGCAGTCCCGGTCTTCCGGGCGGGGGGGGCGGAAGTCCCCCGACCGGAGCCGCCCTGCCGTGATCCGGAGGTATTCCTCGAAGACCTCCAGGGCCGGACCGTACTCCTCCCGGGTTCGGGCGCCGGGTCCCAGGACGTCCAGGGCCTTGGCGTCCTCCAGGGACCAGTACCGGGCCCGGGACACGGGCCGGCCGGCGGCTTCGCACAGCAGGACGTAGGCGGCCATCTGAGGGGCCGCCAGGTTCCCGTCCCCGTCGGGAAACACGTCGCCCTTGTCCGGGACGCCGCGTTTCTTGTAGTCGATGATCGCGTACTCCCCGTCCCGGCGGGCCAGACGGTCCAGCCGGCCCGCGAGGACGGCCCGCAGATCCGGGTACTCCTTTTCCATATCCCCTTCCAGGCTCTCCACCTCCCAGCCCTGGAAGGTCCCCGCCTCCTCCGACAGGAGCCGGCCGATCCGGTCCTCCAGCTTCGGTATGTAGGCCTCGAACATGGGCCGGAGGAAGGGGCCGTGCCGGGATTCGAAGGCGGGCAGGATGCGGTCCCGGGCAGGCCCGATCCAGGAGCGGTACTCCGCCAGGCGGCCCCCGTCGAAGGGGCCCGAGGCGGCTATCCTCCCGTACAGGACCCGCAGGGTCTCGTGGAGCATCTCCCCGGCCAGCAGGGCGTCGAAGAACCCCACGCC
>JBFZER010000055.1:0-5738 GCA_041306765.1 Spirochaetota bacterium
CCCGCCCATCCATGCTTGCGGACCCTTGCGGTCCTCTTGACCGGGCGTACCGTCCTCTTGATCCTGCTGGCTCCCGTCCCAGAGGCGGCGGCGCCCTTCCCGGCGCAGGTCCCTCCACTCGGACGCGGTGACGCCGAACCTCTCCCGGAAAGCCCGGGCGAAGACCGATGGGCTCGAGAACCCCGAGGCCAGGGCGATCTCCGTCACGGACAGGCCCGGGTTGTCCGCCAGGAGGGCCGCGGCGCGCTGGAGCCGGACCCGCTTGAGGAAGTCCGAGACCGTCTCCCCCACGACTCCCGAGAATACCCGGTGGAAGTGGAAGCGGGAGAAGGCGGCGGCGTCCGCGATCTCGTCCAGTCCGATGTCGTCCCCGAACCGGGCGTATATGAAGTCGACGGCGCGCTCGACCCGTCCCAGGTACTCGCGCTTCAGAAGCTCCCGCCGGGTCACCTCAGAGCTCCCGGATCATCTCGTACTGGCCGACCCCGGTCCCGATCCCGCAGGCCGCAAGGAGACCGAGGGTCGCCCCGTCGTCGGCCTGGACGTTCACGTAACGGATCGAGGGGCCCCGGCGCGAAGCCAGGGCCCGGAGGAGGGCCGTGCCGATCCCCCGTCGGCGGAGGTCCCGGTCCACGGCCAACTGCCAGATCGTCCCGGTCGGGGAGGCGACGAGGTGGCCGGCCGACCTGCCGTCCCGGCGGGCCTCCAGCACGACCAGGGGCTCCGCGGCCCTGCGGACGGAATCGTCGGAGTTCTGCCAGGAAGGCTCCCAATCCCGGCGGGCCGCGGCGGCTTTCCGGTCCAGCCCCTCCCGGGTCGTCTCCTCGATCGACCATCCCTCGGGGGCGGGCTTCCCGGGATCCGCGAACGCGCCGGAGGGGCACTCCAGGGACCGGGTCACCTCGAACCCCGCCTTGACGTAGGTCCGGTAGGCGGGGAGGTTGTCCCGGATCACCTCCAGCACGTATCGCCGGATGCCCAGGGCCGGGAGGAACTCCAGGATCCGGGCCGCCATCCGGCCCGCAAGGCCCGAGCCCCGGGCGGCCGGGACCACCCCGGTTCCGGCGTCGTAGGCGGCGGACGCTCCGCCCCAGGTCCCCCGGCCGTTCATCACGAAACCGACCAGGCGGCCGTCCTCCCGGGCCCCCAGGGAGATCGAGAGATCCACGCCCCTGCGCAGGCAGGACGCTCGGAATTCCTCGAAGCTCCAGGTGACGGGGACGCTGTAGTCCGAGAAGGCCTCCATGAACACGCCGTAGACGCTCTCCAGGCTCTCGGTTTCCAGGGACTCGATTTCCACCATTTCGGATCCTGCCTTCCCGGGACGCGCGGTTCCCTGCCGGCCCGGGATCCCAGTATACGGCAGGAAACAGGGGCTCGGGAACCGGCGGAGCGCGATCGAGACGGGAACGGCCCTTCCCCGGGGCTTGGCCGGAGTCCGGCCCCCGAGTACTATTCCTCCGGAGGGAGGACACCTATCCCATGTCGAACGAAGGACGGACCGGCGCTGATCCCAGGATCGTCATCTCCCCGGTCCGGGACGGGCCCGGCCTGGCGGCCGTCCGGACCCTGATCCGGGAATACCTGGACTTCCTGGGAGTCGACCTCTCCTTCCAGGACATCGAGACGGAGTTGGCGGGCCTTCCCGGCAAGTACGCGCCCCCCTCCGGGACGCTCCTCCTGGCGTCCGTGACCAGAAGCCCGGGGTCCGGAGAGGCCGCGGGCTGCGGAGCCCTGCGGGACCTGGGGGACGGGATCTGCGAGATGAAGCGCCTCTTCGTGCGGCCGGCGTACCGGGGGTACGGGATCGGGCGGCTCCTGGCGGAGCGCCTTCTGGCGGAGGGCCGCGCCCTGGGGTACCGGGCGATGCGCCTGGACACACTGAACCGCCTGGGGGAGGCGGTGGCCCTCTACCGGACCCTGGGATTCCGGACCATCCCCCCCTACTGCGAGAACCCCCTGCCCGGGGCGATGTTCTGGGAGAAGGTACTGTAGCCGGGGCGCGGGGCGGGCCGCCGGACGGGCACCAGCCGAAAGGCAGCGCGCCCGGAGCACCGGAAAAAACCTTCCCCTTCTACCGACTCGCAGCGGGAAGGGTTAGAATGGTCCTATGGCAAAGCTCGCGGCCGTTCTGCTGTCCATGGCTATCTCGCTCCCGGCCCTGGCCGCCCCGCCCGGCGATCTCGATCCGGTGCGACTCCAGCTCAAATGGCATCACCAGTTCCAGTTCGCGGGATACTACGCGGCCGTGGAAAAGGGCTTCTACGCCGCGGCCGGCCTGGATGTCACCCTGCTGGAGGGGGATCCTTCCATAGTCTACACCGACGCGGTGGTATCGGGAGCGGCCGAGTACGGGGTGAACAACACGGACCTCCTGATCGACCGCCACAGCGGAAAAAAGGTAGTGGTCCTCGGGGTGATCTTCCAGCACTCCCCCAACGTACTCCTCGCCCTGAAGGGCCGGGGACTTTCTGTTCCGAGCGATTTCGCGGGCAGGACCCTGATGGTCTCCGAAGGGGGGGAGGCGGAAATACTCTCCATGTTCCGGAACGAGTCGGTCCCCCTGGAGAGGCTGAAGTTCGTCCCCCAGTCCTGGGACCTTCGGGACCTCGTATCCGGAAAGGTGGACGCGGTCACCGCCTACACCACGAACGAACCCATCCAGATGAAGGCGATGGGCGAGGAATACGTGCTCGTCCGGCCCCTGACCTACGGCATTGACTTCTACGGGGACTGCCTCTTCACGACGGAGGAGGAAGCCAGGCGCCGCCCCGACCGCGCCACGGCCTTCCTGGCGGCCAGCATCCGGGGCTGGGAATACGCCATGAAAAATCCCGGGGAGATCTGCGATCTCATCCTGGCGAAGTACTCGACCCGGAAGCCCCGGGAGGTCCTGCTCCAGGAGGCCGAGGCGATGCGGGAACTCATCGTGCCCGACCTCGTGCCGATCGGGTTCATGAATCCCGGGCGATGGAAGCACATCGGGGACACCTTCGTGTCCCTCGGGAGCCTGCCTGCACACTATTCCCTGAAGGGATTCCTCTTCGAGCCCGGTGGGCCGCGCCTGGATCCCCGCGTAATCCAGGCGGGGCTCGCCTTCGCGGGGCTGGCCCTGTGCTCGGCCCTGCTCTACATCCTGGCGTTGCAATCCTTCAACCGTAGGCTCGCTCTCCAGGTCGCGACGCGGACCGCCAGCGTCCGGGAAACCAACCTACTGCTGGAGCAGGAAATCGTCCGGGGAGCGGAACGGGAACACCGCCTGGCAGAGTCGCTCTCGGAAAAGGAGGTGCTCCTCCGGGAAATCCACCACCGGGTCAAGAACAACCTCCAGATCATCGTGAGCATCCTCAATCTCCAGTCCGAGAAGGGGAACGCGGAATTTCTCCGGGAACTCCGCGGGCGCGTGGTGGGCATGGCCCTGGTCCACGAGCACCTCTATTCCGGGACGGAGTTGGGCCGGGTGGACATGGAGCAGTACCTGGACGACCTGGCCTCGGATATCGCCGCCTCCTATTCCCGCCCGGACCTCTATGTACGGACCGAAGTGAAGGCCTCCGGGGTTTCCCTGACCATCGACCAGGCCGTACCCCTGGGTCTCGTCGTCGCGGAACTGGTATCCAACAGCATGAAATACGCCTTCGCGGATCGGCGGACCGGCGGGATCGCCCTTTCCCTGGGGCAGGAGAGGGAGGAGTACGTCCTGACCGTGGGGGACGACGGTCCGGCCGGAGAGACGGCGGCCGGTGTTTCCGGCGACCCGACCGCCTCCGAGGGCCTCGGCCTGCGACTGGTCGCCGCCCTGGCCGCCCAGCTCCGGGGCCGCCTGGAGGTGGACCGTTCCCGGGGATACCGGACCACCTTGAGATTCCCGGGCCCGGCAGGCGCCGGCACAGGAGGCGCTTCACCGGCTCCGATCCGGCCGGGGACCGGATGAAACCCCGCGGCCGACCGCCCTCGGAACCGCCGGGGGGACTTGACGGATTATAGGTAATATGTTACCTATTTCGCCGTGGATACACTGGAAACCGCCCGGGCCCAGAGCTTCGCTCTCCTCATAGATCTGGGAACAAAACTGCAGGTCCTGGTGGACCGGAACCTCGCGCCTTCGGGCTTCACCACCCGGCAATGGTTCCTGTGCGTCGTCCTGGAGCAGGCCGGACACGGCCTCGGCCTCGGGGAGGCAGCCCTGCGGATGGGTACCAGCCGCCAGAACGCCAAGCAGCTGGCCCTGAAGCTGGAGCGCAAGGGACACCTGCGGATAGAGCGGGACCCGGGAGACTCGCGCGCCCTCCGTCTCTCCCTGACCGAAGCCTGCAGGGCTTACTGGGCCCGCAGGAAGGACCAGGACCGCGGGATCCTGGAAACCCTATTCCGAAGCCTGACAGCCGAGGAACTCGAATCCCTGCACGGCGCCCTCAAGCGCCTCGACCTGGACGTCCACGCCCTGCTGGCGGACGACAGCCTTCCATTTTCAAAGGAGAAACTATGAAGCCCGTCACGAATACACAGAAAGCCCTGGCCCTGGGCATCGCAGTCCTCTCCCTCTTCGCCTGCATGGCGGGGCTGGCCCCGGGAAGCCCGAGGTCGGGCTCCCCGGCAAGCTTCACATCGATCCGGGGTGAGTCCGTGGAGCTCCAAGGGACGGGGCTCTACCGGCTGGATTCGGTATCCTTCGCGGCCCAGGGCAAGGCCCAGGACCTGGTGACCCTCTTCCTGGGGATCCCCCTCCTGGGGCTCTCCCTGTTCTTCGCCGCCCGGGGCAGCCTGAGGGCCGGCGTCCTCCTGGCCGGTACCTTCGCCTATTTCACCTACACCTACGCGACCTACGCATTCGGGCTCCAGTACAACCCCCTGTTCCTCGTCTACGTAGCCCTGTTCGGGCTTTCCGTCTTCGGCCTGGTCCTTTCCCTGGCCGGCCTGGACGGACCGCGGATCCGGGAAGGGTTCCGGGGCCCCCGGATCCGGAAGGCCGCGGTCGTCTTCAACTTCCTCGCGGGAGCCCTCATCCTCCTCATGTGGATGGGCCGGCTCCTGCCCAACCTGATATCCGGGGCGGACACGACCTACATCGAGCACTACACGACCCTGCCCATCCAGGTCCTGGACCTGGGCCTGGTCGTGCCCCTGGCCCTGGTCTCCGGGGTGAACCTGGCCCGGGACCGGCCCCTGGGCTACCTTCTCACGGGGCTCTTTCTCATGAAGGGCATCACCCTGGGGCTGGCCGTCGGGGCCATGATCCTCTGGTCCGCCTTCGCGGGCCTGCCGGTTAATCCCGCGGAGACCGCGGTCTTCGCGGCGATCATCGGGGCGGGGGTCAGCCTGGGCGCCGCCTGGCTCCGGGCGATAGGGTAGGATTCCCGGGCGGGACGCTTGAATTTCCGATTTGATTCGAATCCCCGCCCCTCTCTGCGCTACACTCTCCGCATGCGCAGAACACCTCGCCGCGGCCGGATCGCCGCGGCCGTCTTGTTACCGACCGCCCTCGCAGCTATCGTCGGCCTGGCCGCCTGCGGGGCACCCGCGTCCCGGGGCGGCCCGGCCACCCCGGAGCACGCGGCCGTCCCCGCCGACGGAGCCCGGATCGCCGCCCGGGACGACGTCCTCCTGCGGGTCCACGCCTGGGAGCCCGGAGGCCCCGCCCGGGGAATCGTTCTCATGGTCCCGGGGGTCACGGGCCTGGAAGCCCGGATGGAAGGGTCCGTGACGGACCCGCTGAGCGCCGCGGGCTTCGCGGTCTA
>JBFZER010000056.1:0-3774 GCA_041306765.1 Spirochaetota bacterium
CAGGCCATCGCCGCGGTCCTGGCGCACGTCTACGCCCTTTCCGACAAGGGCCGGCGCTACTCCCGGGCCGCCGGGGCGGAGGACCTTTCATGACCCCGGCGCCGCGCCGCCCGAGTCCGGAGGAGGCTTAGATGTCCGATACCCAGCGGGTCCTGAGGGAGACCTTCCTTACGAACCGTTCCGACTTCGCCGTAGCCCTCGGAGCCGTATCGGTCGTCCTCATGATCATCATCCCGATCCCGACCGTCCTCCTGGACGCCCTGATGGCCTTCAACCTCACGATCAGCCTCCTCATTTTGCTGATCGTGCTCTATACCCGCAAGGCTACCGAGTTCTCCATCTTCCCGACCATGCTCCTGGTGACGACGATCTTCGGCCTGGCCCTGAACATCTCCTCCACCCGCCTCATCCTGACCCAGGGCAGCCGTTTCGACGGCCGCCTGATCCGGGCTTTTTCGACCTTTGTGGTCGGTTCGGGAGGCACGGAAGGCCTGGTGATCGGATTCATCATCTTCATCGTGATCATCGCGGTGCAGGCCATCGTCATCACAAAGGGAGCCACGCGGATCGCCGAGGTTGCGGCCCGGTTCACACTGGACGGTCTTCCGGTCAAGCAGATGGCCATCGAGAGCGAGTTCAACTCCGGGGCCATCACGGAAGAGGAGGCCCGGAAACGGAAGGACGAAGTACAGCGGGAGGTCGATTTCTACGGCCAGATGGACGGCGCCTCGAAATTCGTGTCCGGAAACGTCAAGGTAGGCATCTTCATTTCCGTCATCAATATGCTGGGCGGCTTCGTGGTGGGCATGGTGATTCATTCCGAGAGCTTCCAGACCGCGATCGAGGCCTACACCTCCCTGACCATCGGGGACGGCCTATTGTCCCAGCTCCCGGCCCTGCTGGTCTCCGTGGCCACGGGCATCATCGTCACCCGGGCGAATTCCCAGGGAACCTTCGGCAGCGACGTTACCGCGCAGTTCTCCCAGAACGCCCGGATCTACTGGATCGGGGCGGCAGTACTGGCCGGCCTGGCGTTCCTGCCGGGCTTCCCCTGGTACGTGCTGCTTCCCATGGCCGCCGCGTTGGCGGCCCTCGCATGGAGGCTTTCCCAGAAGAGCGTACGGGACGCGGACGCCGCCAGGGCGCATCCGGCGGGCGCAAAATCCAGGGGCGAGTCCGCCCAGGAGCTGTCCCCCGTGGTACCCCTGGATCCCATAAGCCTGGAGCTGGGCTACGGTCTCATACCCCTTGTGGACAGGGACAAGGGGGCCGAACTCCTGGAGCGCATAACCCGGATACGCAAGGAAAGCGCCCTGGACATGGGTCTGGTCGTTCCGAGGATCCGCATCATCGACAACATGCGCCTGGAACCCAGCGAGTACTGCTTCAAGATCAAGGGCGTGGAAGTGGGCCGCGGCGTCATCCGCCTGGGATACTACATGGCGATCAATCCCGGCGGGGCCACCGAGGAGATCCCGGGGGAGAAGACCCGGGACCCGGCGTTCGGGCTTTCGGCCCTTTGGATCGCGGAGGATCAGCGCGACAAGGCAGAACGCGCGGGCTACACCGTCGTGGACGCTCCCAGCATCGTGGCCACCCATCTAACGGAGATCATCAAGCGCCACGCCTCGGAGATTCTGGGCCGCCAGGAAATCCAGTCCATCCTTGACACCCTCCGGAAGGATTATCCCGCCGTGGTGGAGGATGTCCAGAAGCACCTCTCCCTGGGGGAAATCCAGAAGGTGATCCAGGCGCTCCTCCGGGAGCAGGTCTCGGTGCGCAACATGGTCGTGATCCTGGAGACCCTGGCGGACTACGCGGGCATCACGAAGGATCCCGGCTTCCTGGCGGAAAAGGTCCGCCAGGCCCTGGGAAGGCAGATCTGCCTGCAGTATGCGGACCCGAAGAAGGTCCTGCACGTCCTAACCATAGACCCGGACCTGGAGCAGAAGATCATCGACAGCCGGGTGGATTCCGCGGTGGGTACCCTGGCGGCCCTGGAGCCGGCGGTACAGCGACAGTGGATCAAGGCCCTGACCCAGGCGGTTTCGGCCGTACAGAAACAGGGCTTCTTCCCGCTTATCCTCTGCTCGGAGGCGGCTCGGGCCCTGGTGAAGTCGAGTACCGAGCGGGAGATTCCGGACCTCGTGGTGCTTTCCGTACCCGAGGTGGTGGCGGACGTGAGCGTCGAGGCCATCGGCGAGATCCGGCTGGAATAGGCCGAGCAGAACATGGAAGGGAATGACGGAATGGAATATTTCACGGAACAGGGAACCACCCACCGGGAAGCGATCGAGCGGGTACGGGCCAAGTACGGGGACGCGGCGCAGATACTGACCCAGCGCATAATCCGTACCGGAGGGGTGCTCGGATTTTTCGCCCGGGAAGGGGTGGAGCTCACCGGGTATATCCGCCAGGAAGCCGCCAAGGAGACTGCCAACCGAAAGCCCGATCTGGAGGAGGAAAAACGACGGTTGCTTGCCTCCATCCAGGACCGGACCCTCCAGGAGGTCCTCTCGGAGGTGCGGGATCTTAAGCGCGCGGTGGAGACCTATCGACCCCCGGAGGCGGAGGCCGACCATCCGAACCTGAAAGCCCTGGACGACCTGCTCGCCCTGAACGAGTTCACGGAGCCGTATCGCCGGGGCATCCTCGAGCGCATCCGGGCCGAGTTCACCCTGGACGCCCTGGAGGATTGGAATGCCCTTCAGGATGCGGTGCTCGAGTGGATCGGCCAGGACATCGAGGTGGCGCGGATCCCCGCCGCCCCGGGACCCCGGGTCTTCGTCCTTGTGGGACCGACCGGGGTGGGCAAGACCACCACGATCGCCAAGCTCGCGGCCATCCACAAAATCGGGATCGGAGGGCTGCCGCCCCGGGAGGTGCGGATGATCACCATCGACAGCTACCGCATCGGGGCCAAGCAGCAGATCGAGACCTACGGCGACATCATGGGCGTTCCCACCTCCTGTGTGGAGACCGCCGAGGACTTGCAGAAGACGATAGCCCTGTACTCGGACATAGACCTGATCCTGGTGGACACCATAGGCAAGAGTCCCCGGGAGGCGGTGAAGCTGGCGGAGATGAAGCAGATCCTGGACGCCTGCGGTTCCCGGGCCGAGGTCCACCTCGCCATGGCCGCGACGACGAAGGCGACGGACATGGAGGAGATCCTCCGGCAGTTCGAGCCCTTCGACTACAGCGCCGTGGTGGTCACCAAGCTGGACGAGACGAACCGCCTGGGCAACGTCATATCCGTGCTTTCCCAGCGCCGCAAGCCCGTATCCTACCTGACGGACGGCCAGAAAGTACCCCAGGACATACAGCCGGCCAGCATCCCCCGCTTCCTTCTGGGGCTGGAGGGATTCCGGCTGGACCGGGATCGAATAGAAGAAAAATTCGGAACCCGCCGGGAGACCCGCGCGGAGGGGAGGCGTTGATGGAAGACCAGGCACAGAAACTCCGGGAGCTCATGCAGGGGGGCGCCCCGTCGACGGCTCCTCTAGCCGGTTCTTCCCAGAAGCGGACCCGGGTGATAACCGTGACCAGCGGCAAGGGCGGGGTGGGAAAGACCAATCTCTCGGTCAACCTGGCCCTCGCCTACGCCCAGCAGGGCAAGCGGGTGATAGTGCTGGACGCCGACCTGGGGCTGGCCAACGTGAACATCATGCTGAACATGATCCCCAAGTACAATCTCTACCACGTGATCCGCAAGCAGAAGACCATGAAAGAGATCATCTTGGACACGGAGTACGGTATCCAGATCGTGGCGGG
>JBFZER010000057.1:0-10342 GCA_041306765.1 Spirochaetota bacterium
GGAATACTCCTCCTCCGGGTACGTGACCCCCTTCGCCCTGTTCAAGATCAGCCGGGACGACACAAAGGTGGAGAACAACATGGAGTACGTCCTGGACCTGGACCGCTCCTATTTCCGCGCCGAGGACCTGGACGGCAAGGACCTGCTGTTCGCGGACCCCATGAACGCCACGGGGGGAAGCCTCGTGACGGTGGTGAAGTACCTCCTGGACCTGGGCGTGAAGCCCAGGAGCATCAAGGTCTTCAACGTGATCTCCGCCCTCAAGGGCGCCCTTCGGGTGGTGCGGGCCATCCCCGAAGCCACGGTCTACACCCTGTGGATGGACCCGGTGCTGAACGAGATGGCCTACATCATGCCCGGCCTGGGGGACGCGGGGGACCGGGTGAACGGGATGGACGAGCACGAGCGGCCCCGGGACATGCTCCAGCTGATCGCGGACTATGGTTCGAACATCGCGAACCTGTATCGATCCCAGATCCGGACGATCGAGGAGATGGTGCTACGGCGATAGGGGAGGCGGGAGTCCCCCGGGAGGGCCCCTCGGAGACCGGGGCCCGGACCCGGCGTCGCCGGATCGCCGCCCCTGCCGCCCTGGCCCTTGCCGCGGCCGTCCTGGCTTCCTGCGCCAGCGCCGAGGCACCCCGGCTGGCCCTGGAGTACTACGAGATCGGGAACGCCTGGCTGCAGATGGAGAAGTGGGACAAGGCCGGAGCGGCCTACGAGAAGGCCCTTTCCTACGACCGGAGCCTGGTTGCCGCTTCGTACAACCTGGCCCGGGCGCTTACGGAGGCGGGTTCGTACCCCCGGGCTTTGGAAGCGTTGGCCAAGCTCCTGGCGGAGGACCCCGACAACGTGCGGCTCCTCTCCCTGAAAGCCTACGCCCTCCACAAGGCCGGGGACGATGATGCCGCCCTGGCCGCCTACCGGCGGACTGCGGTCTTGAATCCCCGGGACGCCGCGACCCTGCGAAACCTGGCCTTTCTGCTGGAGAAGGCGGGGGAGGTGGAGGAAGCCCGGGGAATCCTGCGGGAGCTTCACGCGGTGGATCCCTCCGACGACTCGGTCCTGCGCCGTCTGGCCCTCCTGGAGGCGCGGCTCTGGCGGCAACCTCCCGCCGGGACCGGGCCCGGGGAAGACGGACCCGGCGCCGACGCGGAGACCCTGCTGTCCGCCTCCCTGGCCCGGGATCCCCGGGATCGGGAGGTCCTGCGCGCCCGGGCGGAACTCCGGGAAGCCCGGGAGCTCTTCGCCCTGGCCCTGGAGGATTGGGCCGCCCTGGTGAAAGAGGATGCCGCAGACGGCCAGGCCTGGTTCCGTCTGGCCCGGATCCGGCTGGTGGTGGCCGGAGACCGGGAAGCCGGACTGGAAGCCCTGCGCAAGGCCCTGGAGGCGAAGTTCTCGGACTCCCAGGCCGCCGCGGCCCTCCTGGCGGCCCTGCCGGAGGCGGAGCGGGCCGAGCCGGCCCGGATGCTGAAAGCCGCGGGCCTCACGGAGTAGCGGTACATGGAAGTGCCGACTCATCCGATACGACCCGGACCTTCCATCGGGTCGGAACCCGGGCGCCCCTCCCTCCTTGCACTCCTGCCCGCCGCAGCCCTGGCCTATGCCCTCCTGGGACAGACCGCGGGAGCCCTGGCCGCGGCTGCCTCCTGGGCCCTGGCCGCCGCCGTGAATCGGTCGACCGGCGGGGGCGCGGAATCGGAATCCCCTCGGCAGGCCCCGGTGCGCCCGGGATCCGGCAGACCCGGACGTCCCCCCCGCGGCCCGGCCGGCCAGATCCTCCGGCTCCCCGCGGCTCTCACGACCGCGGTTTTTTTCCCCTTCCTTGCCGTCCTCCTGGCCGCGGAACTCCTCCGCGCCGGTTCCCTTGGTCGCGGAGCGCTCCTGGATTCCTTCCGGACCGCCCTGACCTGCACGGCCCTGCTGGTACCCCTGGGCCTGCCCGCGGCGGAGTCCCTCCTGCCGGGGGGCGCGCGGAACCCCGATGCCCGGGAAATCCGGGCGTTCCAGCTGTCCTCCTGCGCGGGCATGAGCCTGGCCGTATTCGGAGCCGTCCTGGCGGGCTGGATACCGCCCCTCGCCCCGAACCAGGCTCTCTGGGCCAACCTTGCGGGGTCTGTCTTTCCGGCTCTGGCCCTGGGACTCTCGCCGGGGACAGCCGGACCGCCCCCGGCCGACCCGGCTTCGAAGCCCCGCCCCGCGGGTGATTTTCGGGAAATCCTGGCCCGGGGAGTCCTGCTGGCCGTCCTCCTCCTGGCGGCGTACCGACTGGGGTTGGCGTCCGCCGGGGAGGTCCCGCGGGCCGCGGCCCGGGCCCGGAGCCTGGCCTTCCTGGTCCTCTGCCTGATCCAGTCCGGGGAGCCCCTGGCGGGGATGCGGAAGTCCTGCCGCGCCGGCCGCCTCCAATCCCGCATCCCGGGCTGGGGAATCCGCCTTGCCGCGTGCCTGGCGGCGCTTTCCCTGACGGCCGCGGCATTTTCGATGCCCGCCGCCCGGTCTCTCCTCGGCCTTCTCGTTCCGGAGCCTGTCTCCACGGCCGCCGCGCTTGCCGCGGCGGGGGGCTTTGCGGCCCTCCGGGCCGCCCTGGCCGCGGCATTCCGGCGCGGGCGGAGGGCGTAGCGGCGTCGGCGGCCCCTCGGGTATCATTCACGCCGTAAGGAAGACCATGAAACCATCCCCTGCGTCACCAGTTTTCTTCGCATTCCGGGGCCCGGAGCTCCTGTGCCGACCGGACGGCCGCGCGGATCCCCTGGCCTGCCATCCTTTTCCGGGCCGGGAGCCGGGCCGCGATCCCTGGCTCCTGGACTCCTTTCCCCTGAGAACCGGTTGCGCGGCCGCGCAGGACCGGACGGAAGTCGTGCCGACGGTCCTGTCCCTGTCCCCGGAGGCGGAAGCTCCGGAGGGCTTTTCCTGGATTCCCTTCCGCACAGTACTGGGCAGCCAGGGATGGACTGACATCCTGCCGGCCTGCCGGGCCCTGGCCCTGACCAACTGGCGGGCCCTTTCGAGGTACTGCGGCCGCTGCGGCGCCGCCCAGGGGGACAAGCCCGACGAGACGGCCCGGCTCTGTCCCTCCTGCGGACTGGTCACCTATCCTCGGCTTTCGCCGGCGGTCCTGGCCCTGGTCCGCAGGGAAGGCCGGATCCTCCTGGCCCGGAACGCGGCGTTCAAGGCCGGGATCTTCAGCGTCCTTGCGGGCTTCGTGGAACCGGGAGAGAGCTTCGAGGAATGCGTCGTCCGGGAAGTCCAGGAGGAGGTAGGCATCCGGGTCCGCAACGTGCGGTACCTGGGCTCCCAACCCTGGCCTTTCCCGGACTCCCTCATGGTGGGGTTCGAGGCGGACTGGGAATCCGGGGAACTGGCGCCGGATGGAGTGGAAATCGCGGAGGCGGGATGGTACGGCTCCGGAGAGCTTCCGCCCCTGCCCCTGCCGGGCAGCCTCTCGCGCCGCATCATCGATGCCGCCCTGGGGTTTCGATCGCCCGGGAAGCACTAGCAGGTTGTCGAAATACTCGAAGTAGCTCAACACCCTGCCGGGGTCAGCTTGTATTTCCGGGGAGGATGCATATATTATTTTCATGATCTATTGACCGGAAAATCGGACAGGGTGCCGGGGTACTCGGGATGGACGGGTTAGACCTCCGGATCCCGCATCTCCAGATATATCATCAAGGAGCGAACATGGCCGACATGAAGACCCAGTATCTCGGACTCTCGATGAAGAATCCTCTCGTGGTGGCGGCGTCCAGCCTTACCTCGACCCCGGCGGGGGTGAAGAAGGCCGCCGACGCGGGTGCCGGGGCCGTGGTCCTCAAGAGCCTCTTCGAGGAGCAGCTCCGGGCGGACATCCAGTCCATCGGGAAAGCCGCCGCGGAATCCCATCCGGAAGCGGACGCATACCTGGCGGAGATGGGCATGCACGCCGGTTCCGGGGAATACCTCCGGCTGATCCGGGACGCGAAGGCGGCCGTGGACATCCCGGTGATCGCCAGCGTCAATTGCATCGGCGGGCCCTGGTGGACCGAGTTCGCCGAGCAGGTCGGAGCCTCCGGGGCGGACGCCCTGGAACTCAACATCGCCTTCCTCTCCACCTCACCGGACGAGACGGCATCCAGCCTGGAAGACCGGGTGGTCCAGATCGTACGCACCGCCCGGGCGGCCTCGGGCCTGCCGGTTTCCGTGAAGCTCGGCTCCCAGTACACCAATCTCCTCAACCTCGCCGCCCGGCTCAGCTCCGCGGGTGCGGGGGGACTCGTACTGTTCAACCGCTTCTTCCGCATGGATATCGACCTCTCCACCCTGGGGTTGGTGGCCGGTCCCGTGCACAGCGGACCCGAAGACTACCACGAGAGCCTGCGCTGGATTTCCCTGCTCTTCGGGCGGGTTCCCTGCGACCTGGCCGCGGGCACGGGGGTGCACGACGCCCCGTCCGCCCTCAAGATGGTCCTGGCCGGGGCCCGGGCCGTCCAGCTTTGCTCCGTGGTGTACCAGAAGGGCTTCGGCGTCGTCCGGGAGATCCTGACCGGCATGGAAACCTGGCTGGACAAGCGGAAAGCTTCCGGCCTGGACGATATCCGCGGAAAGCTTTCCCGGTTCACCAGCCGGAGCCCCGCGGACTTCGAACGGCTCCAGTACATCAAGGCCCTGACAGGAATCTATTGAAACCGCCGGGACCGTTTCGGGGCATCTGGATCCTCATCCTTACCGCAGCGGCGGTTTCCGCCGCCGCCCAGCCCGGGGAAGAGGAGCTCAGGAAGCGCATCCTCGATGCGGCGGCCCGGTACCGGGGCGTTCCCTACATGTACGGCGCGGAGTCCCCGTCCGCCTTCGACTGCTCGGGTTTCGTCCGGTACGTCTACCGCCAGGCCGCGGGCATCGTGCTCCCCCGGTCCTCCCGGGGGATCTTCGCGGCCGGCATCCCCGTCGATCCCCGCCGGGCCCGGCCGGGAGACGTGCTGGTGTACGATACCGTAGGGGGCTATCCCAGCCATGTGGCCATCTACCTCGGGGAGGGCTCGGTCATTCACGCCGTGTCCCAGGGGCCTCGCACGGGGGTGATCGTATCCCCCCCCACGGATTCCTATTTTCCTCCCCGATTGATCGCTGCCCGGTCCTTCCTGGGTTCCCCGGGGTCGACGGCGGGATCCGGGCCGCCGCCCGCGGCCGCGACCGCGCCCGGGGCACCGTCCGGATCCGGTTCCGCCCCGCGGGTTCCGGCCCCTGCGGCGGTCCGGCCTGCGCCGGAAGAATCCCCGGTAGCGGATATCGGGTTCACCATCCCCCGGGAGCGCGCCTCCTACGCGGATCCCATCCCCGCCGCAGCGGGTACCCGGATATCCTTCACCCTCACCAACGGTACGGGATCGGGCGGGGACTTTGTCGTGATCTTCTACAAAACGGACCCCCAATTCCGGGATTCCCGGGAGATCCACCGGGAGAAGGCCCGGATCCCCGCGGGAGGGTCCCTGGAACTGCCGGCCTACCTTTTTTCCGAGCCCGGGCAGTACAGGCTGATCGTCAAGGACAATTGGAACGCCCAGCTCCTGGAGAGGACGTTTACGGTCAAGGGGAGATAGCGGCCGAGCTGCTCAGTAACAAATCCAACAAGATGAACAAGATAAAGATAGATGGACAAGACGGGATGGTTGGATGGTCCGTCCTGAATTCGAACGCTTTGCATTATTTGCCTATAGATTCATCTTGTTCATCTTCATCAATCTTGTAGATCTTGTTGGATCTATCCTGTAGAGCCTCGTTTTTTGAATAATCTCGGAAGTATCCGCAGCTTCTCGAAGCGGTTCTCTTCCCCCCGGGCCAGGCGGCGGATGTTCTTCCGGTGGGTCCAGAAGATGAGGGGAGCCAGGAGTACGGAAAATCCCAGGAGGGTGTCCGACACCGGATACCCCGCAAGGCGGAGGGCGACGGCGGACAGGGGAAACACGACGGCCGCGGAAAGGGAACCGACGGACACGATGCCCGTGGACAGGATGCCCAGGGTGAAGGCGGCCAGGGCCGCCAGGAAGGGCAGGGGGGCGACGGCGGCCAGGGTCCCCGCGGCGGTGGCCACGCCCTTGCCGCCCCGGAAGCCTGCGAAGACCGTCCAGACGTGTCCGATCGTGGCGGCTGTGCCCGCCGCCAGGCGGAGGGCGTCCGTGGAAAGGGGGCCGCCGGCGGCCAGGCGGGATACCAGGAGGGCCGCTGCGACGCCCTTCCCCACGTCGACCAGCACCACCAGGATCCCGGCCTTCCAGCCGAAGACCCGGAAGGTGTTCGTCCCCCCGGCGTTGCCCGAACCTTCCTTCCGGATATCCCGGCGGAAGAAGACCCTTCCCACCACGATGCTGGTCGGAAAGGATCCCAGAAGGTAGGAGAGGAAAAGGACCAGGGTCAGGCCGGTCACCCGGGGCGGCCTTCGGGCAGGAGCACGGCAAGGGCCAGGGCCCCGGGGCCGGCGTGCAGGGCCAGGGCCGGGGACACGTCCACGATATCGGGCTCCCGGGACAGGGTGAAGCCTGCGGCGAGTTCCCGCACCAGGGCTTCCGCCTCCGGCAGGCAGTCCGCGTGGCCCACCAGGGCCTCCAGGCCGGAAGCGTCCGCTCCCGGGATCCGGGATACCGCCCTGCGCAGCATCCTGAGCAGGGCCGCCCGGCCGTTCTTCGCGCCGACGTACATTCCCGCGGAATCGGCCCTGCCTTCCTCGTTCACGGTGATCACGGGGCGCAGGCCGAAGGCCCGGGCCGCGAGCCCCTTCATGCCGTGGAGTCGTCCCGAGCGGATCAGGCCGGAGAGGTCCGGAACGGCAACCAGCAATGCGAGCCGGGGCTTGAGGGACTCAACAAGGAGCTCGATGTCGTCCGCCGAAGCCCCGGCCGCGGCGGCTTCGCCGGCCTTGCGGGCCAGGAGGGCGTAGCCCACGGATATGGACCGTGAATCCACGACCCGGATACGTTTCGCGTCCCGCCGGGCCGCGGCGGTGCGCCTTCCGGCCTCCAGGGTTCCGGAAAGGGGCCCGGAGAGCCCCAGGTAGACCGCCTCCCCCGCGGCGGACAGGACCGTGTCCATCTTGCGCTGGAACGCCGCGTCCGAGGGCTGGCTGGTGGACAGGGCCGTGCCGGGCATCCGCTGTCTCGCGTAGAAGTCCTCGGATGAGAGGCCGTCCCGGTCCAGGTAGTTCACTCCGTCCTGCACGATGGTCAGGGGCACCCGCTCCATTCGCAGAGCGAGCCGCTCGGCTTCGGGCAGGTCGCAGGCGGAGTCCACGATGACTGCGCAGGCCGGGGGGGCGGAGGCCAGGGAGCGTTGCATCTCCATGTCGTCCGCCTTCTGGCCCGTCACCCGGGCGAAACCTTCCAGGACCCGGAAGGCCCGGGCCGGAGTGTCCGTGTGGAGGTGCACCTTCGCCTTCCGGGCGGAGCCGGCCGCGACGATCGAATCCCCCAGGGCGGCCAGGCTTTCCCGGACCGCATCAAGGTCCAGGCCTTCTCCTTCCAGGAGGCACTCGGTGCAGAAGCGGAACGCGGAAGGTTCCCCCGAATCGAGGGGGGCATCGGTATGGGAGTCCGGGGAGAGGACGAGGTCCGCCTCCGGCGGCTTGTCCCGGAATTCCCGGAGCCTGCCGTGGGCGATGAAATGCACGATGCCTTCCAGGATGTGGACCCACCCCAAGGCGCCGGCGTCCACCACTCCGGCTTTCTTCAGCTCCGGCAGCATGTCCCGGGTTCGTTCCAGGGAGGCCCGGGCGTCATGCACCGTGGTCCGGAGCAGTTCGAGGAAATCGTCGGTGCGCTCGGAGACGCGGTGAACGGCCTGTCCCCAGTCCTTGAGGACCGTCAGAAGCGTGCCCTCCCGGGGCTTGGACAGTGCGCCGTAGGTCCGCGTCACGGCCTTTCCGACCGCTTCGGCGAAGGCTCGGGTGGTCAACCGGGCTTCCCGTTCCAGTTCCTCGGCGAGTCCCTGGAAAAACTGGGCCAGGATGGCCCCGGAGTTGCCCTTGGCGCCCATGAGGGCCGAGTCCGCGGCGGTACGTGCCGTATCCGCCAGGGACAGGGCGGGAGTCGAGGACAGGGCCGCGGCCATGGCCTGGACGGTTCCTGCCATGTTCGTGCCCGTATCCCCGTCCGGGACCGGGAAGACGTTGATTCGGTTGAGGAATGCCACGTTCTCCGAAAGGCGTCGGGCGCCGGCGAGGAGAGCCAGTTTCAGCCGCGTTCCGTTCACATAGGTGATTTTCATGACACTTCAAAGGTAACATGTAAATCTCGGGTAATCAAGGCACTACGATACGCCTTGACGTCCCGGCCCCGCTGTGCTTCATCATGTAGCATGGAAAACGGAGCCCGGTGCTCGATCGAGGTCAGGAAGGACGTGGCCGTACTCTACCTGGCGGGTGCGGTCGAGATGGCCGGTGCGGATGCCCTGCGGGACGAGATACTCGCACGGGTGCAGGGCAGCGGACTGTCCAAGATCGTCCTGGACCTGCAGAACGTGCCCCTGGTGGACAGTTCCGGGCTCGGGCTCTTCATGAGCCTTACCCAGCAATTCGCCGATTCCAAGCGGATCCGGTTCTGCAACATGGCCGGCAATGTCCGCGCGGTGTTCGAGTACATGGGCATAGCGACCTACCTGGACCTGGACCGCACCCTTGAGGATTCCCTGGCCGCCCTGGCCAAGCCCGGGACCCCGGCCAAGGCCGCCCGGAAGATCGTGGAAAAGCCCCTGGACCTGCCCGGCAAGTACGTGCTGAACGACGCGGGCCAGCGGTACTGCACCCAGCTCCGCATCCCCGTGCGCGATCTGCGGACCTTCTCGGGCGACAAGGCCGTAGGGTTCGACTGGAAGGTCTGCAAGCTCGACCTCCTCCGGAAACTGGTCGTGCACGGCCTGATCACCACCATAGAGATCACCCGGCCGGAGTTCGTGTCCGCCCGCCACACACTTCTTGAGCTGACGCGCACCATCCTCACGGGCATACTCCTGAAACGCTTCCGGCCCGAGCTCAAGCGCCGCCTTCGCCAGACTCCCGAGGCTGCCCGGATTGCGGAGGATCCCGCGTTCATCGGCCTGGTCGGGGACCGGGCTGCCATGGCCTCCGCCCTCCGCAGGCGCGCCGTCTGGGCCGCGACCCTCCGTTCTTCCATCGAGGAGGAATGCGCGGCCCGCACCCGCTCGGGATCCCCGGAAGGAACCTGCGACGAGGAGACCCTGGCCCGGGTTTCGAGCCTCCTGGACGAGGTGGACGACGAGACGGCCCTGCTCCTGGCCCTGGGAGGCGCGGACCTGGTCGGAGCGGCTTCGGACGTGGTGTACTCCTATGCCCGGCGCATCGAGATCGCCGAGCACCTCTGCCTGATGCTGATGGAATTCATCCAGCTGGCGGAAAAATCCTTCCTGACCAACCTCGCGGAACGGGAGCTGTTCGTGCGCAGCCATCCCGAAGAGCTGGAGCGCATGCTGGCGGAGGAGGCCTTCCGGGACCGCCTCCGGGAGAGGGCCGTACAGCGCAACGAGCTGATGCTTCTCCGGATGGATTTCACCGGGACCGTCATGGACCCTTCGGATCCCGCGGTGACCCGTATAACCGTCCGGAACCGGGGGCTCATCGGCTACGCCTCGCGCCTGGAAACCCTGGGACGCAGGGCTCGTACGGTCAAGGAGAACACCCTGGACCAGATCCTGAAGGCGGACGAGGAGGGCGGCGGGCTCGGCCTCATCTACCACACCCTCCTGCAGGAGAAATGCGCCGCCGAGGGCATGGGGTTTTCCACCTCGGTGATCCGGAACGAGAAAGAGGACGAGACGATCGCGACCTTGAGCCTGACCCTGTAGCGCGGGGAGTTCTGGTCGAGGCGTTCGGCTCCGGGAATACGACATCCGCGCTCAAGAAAATCTTGACAGCCCGGTCGGCGGATGTCAAAATCGACGGCACACGCGGGAACCGTCGGGTCCTCCCGCGGAAAGGACGACTGCGGATGGTGCACGAGTTCCACTACCGGGCTCCCGGGACCCGCCCGGAGCTTCTGGCCCTCCTGGAAGAATACGGGACTTCGGCGAAAGTGCTTGCCGGCGGGACCGACCTGCTTCCCAACATCCGGATGGGACTTGCCAAGCCCGCCTACGTGATAGACTGCAAACGCCTGCCGGACGCCGCGGGTCTGTCTTTTTCGGCCTCCGAAGGGCTCCGCATCGGCCACGGCGTCACGATCAGCGCCATCCTCCAGGATCGCAGGGTCCGGGAGAAATTCCCCCTCCTGGCCGAGGCGGCCCACGAGCTGGCCTCCCACCAGGTTCGCAACCGCGCCACCGTGGCGGGGAACGTGGTCAACGCCTCACCCTGCTCGGACAT
>JBFZER010000058.1:0-4805 GCA_041306765.1 Spirochaetota bacterium
AGAAAGTCCGCCTGGATTATCCCCAATGCGGGGAGTACTCCGACGTCTCCCTGCCGGATCTCCACGAGGGCTTCGATATCAGTTCCCTGAACGCCCTGGTCGACAGCTTCCACAAGCGTTCCACCGGGATGGCCAGCGAGAGCCGGGTGGTCCTTTTCAAGGATCGGGTGCCCCAGGGTATCGAGGAGTTGATGCTCGCCCATTACGGCAAGACCTTGTTCATTCCTTCGACCCGAAGCCCCCTCCCTGCCGCGGATCCGTACCCCGAACCCCGGATCATAACCTCCGGGATGATCCAGGAATACGAGGGTCCCGAGGGCATCGTGGACGGTTCCCGTTTCGACCATGCCCTGGTTTCCAAGATCGGCCGGAGCATCAATGCCGAGGTCTGGTGCCCGATCCAGTATTACCAGTACGTCGTCGGGTACGTGTACCTGGCCAACAGGGCGGACCGCCCGGTTTCCATGGACTTTTCCGTGGTCGACTGCGCCTGGGAATTTTCCCGGGTTTTGGCCTTTTACCTGAAGACCCACGATTATTTCAAGGCTTCCCAGCGGAACGACCCCATGACCCATGCCGCGGGGATCGTGGACCTCTCCGCCTCCGGATGCCTGCTCTCCATTCCCCACACGACCCTGGCCCTGCGGATCAAGACGGGAACCGTCCTGGATCTCCAGTTGGGGCATCCGGAGGGGAGTTTTTCCACCCGCGGCAGGGTGGTCCGGCGCTACGACGACAAGGGCGGGGCTTACTACGGCGTCGCGTTCCAGGATCTCGGCCCGGAAGACCTGCGCAAGCTGTTTCCGAAGATCTACGAGATCGACTATACGGAGGCTGAGGAAGAATCCGGAGAGGCCCGTCTCCACACCGGGGGGGGCCGATGAGCGGTCTCGTCTCCGAATTGATCCTAGCCCTGGAGGTCCTCAAGCGCTGGGAGACCCTGGCGGCCCTGGCGGTCTTCCTGGGAGCCTGGAGCCTGTTCCGGTACGTGGCGCTGGTGCAGAGAAGACCCCCGGGCTTCCGTCTGAGCCGGCTACGGAAAGCGGCGACTCCCGCGGCTCCGCCCCAGGAACCCCAGCCGGAGGATTCCCCGGAGGAACCCGAGGAGGAATGACGGGGTATCCCCTGAGTCTGTCACGTATGGGAAACCCGCAAGGGAACCGGCCGTCCAGATAAATAACCTGACTTTTGGGACAGCCTCTTCGCCCCGCGGCGGGCGGCGGGTCGGACGCGACCCTTCCAAGGACCTCGTCTCGGGACCAGGATATCCCCGTTCCCGGCCAGGTACGAGAGCGCTTCCGCGGCATGGGCGGGATCCCAGTCCGAAAGCGATCCGGACCACGCGCAGGGATCGGAGCGGCCCGTGAGGCGGCGGGCCGCATCGGAGACCGAACAGCGTCCCGGGTTGGCCGCCGCGAACCGGAGGAGTTCGTCCCGGCCTTCGGGACCCGGGGCGGCCGAACCCGAGCAGACGTCGCAGCCCGAACATGAGTCGACGCGGGTCCCCAGGAGGCGGAGGAGGATTTCCCTCCGGCAGACGGCCGTCTCCTCGGCATATTCCAGCACGGCCCTGAGGCGCTGCCGCCGTACCGGGTCCTCCTCAAGCCGCAGTCTGTCCCGATCCTGGGGATGGAAGATCAGCACAGCCTGGGAGGGTTTCCCGTCCCTGCCGGCCCGCCCGGACTCCTGGAGGTACGACTCGACGGAGGGCGGGGGATCCGCATGTACGACGGACCGGATATCCGCCTTGTCGATGCCCATGCCGAATGCGCAGGTCGCCGTCAGGATGCCGTCCCGGGAAGGGAGGTACCAGGCTTCCACGGCGGTCCGCTCCGCCTTGGTCATGCCCGCGTGGTAGAACCGCACCTCCCGGCTCCCCAGGGCCCGGGCCAGGGTCTCCGCGGAGATCTGGGCCCCGGCGCGGGAGGCGCAGAAGACAAGCAGGGGCTTCGGCAGGGATCGCACGAGCCGGGAGAGGGTATGAGCCCTGGAGAGCGTGGGAGCGCAGGCGTAGCGCAGGTTGGGCCGGTCCGGATCCCCCGAGATCACCCGCCAGGGGGCGTCCCCGAAGAGGACTTCCGCGGTGCGAGCCAGGATGGCGGGAGAGGCGGTAGCGGTGAAGGCCGTGACCGCCTGAGGATCCAGGGACCGGAGGATGTCACCGAGGTCCTGGTAGGCCGGACGGAAATCGTCTCCCCATTCCGCCACGCAATGGGCTTCATCCACGACCGCGTGGGCCACCCCTACGGTCCGGAGGAGGGATAGCACGGCTCCGGTACGGAGGATCTCCGGATTCGCCAGGGCGATCCTTGCCTTCCCGGTCCGGATCTCCTCGAAGGAGCGCCGGCGTTCCTCTTCCTCCAATCCACCCTGGAGAACGGCGCAAGCCAGGCCCCGCTCCCGGAGCCGGCGGGCCTGGTCGGCCATGAGGGACCTCAGGGGGTAAACCGCCAGGGTCAGCCCCTGCAGGAGAACGGACGGCAACTGGAAGCAGAGGCTCTTTCCGTACCCGGTGGGGAGCAGGACCACCTGGCGAAGCCGGTCCGGTGATACCGCGGATTCCTCATGCTCGCCCGGGTGATCTTCTCCATGCCCGGAGGGCGGAATCGCCGCAGGATCCGCCGCGGCGTCCAGGATGTTCGAGATCACCAGGCGCTGGTACGGGTAGAGGTAGGGCACTCCGAAGACGGTTCGGGCCGCCGCGGCCACGGGATCCTCCCGCCGGGAATCCTCTTCCGGACAGTCCTTCATGCCGGGAAACCGCTCGGGAAGGCCCGGGTGCTTGCATCGGGCAACGTATTTTGACGGAACCTCGGAATGATCGGAGGCTCACGCCCTGTCCGCGGAGGGGCAGATCTCCCGTACGACGCAGCCGGGGCAGTCGGGGCGCCGGGCACGGCAGACATACTTGCCGTGGCGGTTGACGGCGTGGGAAAAGGCGGTCCGGTACTCCGGATCGATCAGGGCCTCGATGCGCCGCTCCGCCGCAAGGGGGTCCCGGTTCGCGGTGAGACCGAGCCTGTGGCAGACCCGGAGGAAGTGGGTGTCCGCGATGATCCCCGGCCTCCCGAAGCAGGCGCTGGCAACCAGGTTGGCCGTCTTTCGGCCCACCCCCGGGAGTTCCAGCAGCTCCTCCATGCTCGCCGGCACATGTCCTTCGAATCTGTCCACGAGGATCCGGGCCAGCCGGACGAGGTGGCGGGCCTTGGTCCGGTAGAACCCCAGGGAATGGATGCACTCCTCCACGGACTCGACCTCCGCGCCCGCAAGCCGTTCGGGATCGGGCCACCTGCGGAACAATTCCGGTGTCACCCGGTTCACCTGGTCGTCCGTAGTCTGGGCGGAAAGCACGACAGCGACGAGAAGCTCGAAGCAGTCCCCGTGCCGTAGCAGGGGCTCCGCCCTGGGCCAGAGGGTGGTCAGGGCAATCCGTAAACGGCGCGCGTTTTCGATCTCGAGGTCGGTGGCGTGCATGCCTTCAGTATGCGGGCATGCACCCCTGCATGGCAAGATCGCCTCCGGAGGCGTGCCCGGACCTTGCACGTCGAAACGGAGTATCCTATACTTACGCAAGATCGTCATGGAGGATTGAATGAAACGGATTTTTGTCGCCGCGATCCTTATAGCGATGGTTCTCGCGGTCTTCCCCGCGTTTTCCCAGGCGTCCAAGCCCGCCGATCCCCTTGCGGCTCCCATCGCGAATCCTTCGGACATGTATCCCTTCCGGCTCGACGTGGTCAAGGTTTACCAGCATAGCCTGGGATACCGGGTAGTCTACCGTGTAGGCCAGGCGGACTTCGCGGATGCCTACATACCCATCGAGTGGTTCAAGGCGGGCGGCAAGGCCCAGCTGATCCGGTCCAACGATCCCTCCCACCCCTACATGGTCGTATACTACCGCGAAGGGAAGTTCAGCCATGTTCGCCTGTTCGTGAAAGATTTCGCCAAGGATTCATCCTGGGGTATCCTGGAGCCCGGACCGGACGTCGCTTCCAAGTTCAAGGTCGAGGAGATCGTCCCCAAGTACTGAGATTCTTCCCGGGCGGCGGTTCCTTCCGAGCCGCCGTGGCAAGCGGATCCGCCGCGCGAAAGGCGCAGAATGAACATCAAGCCCGTTCCTCCCGAGTTGCCGGCCTTCATCGCCGGACATGATCTTTTCCTCATCGTCGGCCACAAGGAACCGGACGGCGACTGCATCGGATCCCAGCTGGCGCTCTCCTCCTTCCTGCACCGGATCGGCAAGAGGACTGTGCTGCTGTCCTCGGGACCCTTCACCCGGACGGAGATTCTGCAGTACGAGCATGCTTTCCTGGACAGGGTCCCGGACGGATTGAACCTGGCTTCCGCGGCCTTGATCGTGGTGGACTGCTCCTCCCTCTCCCGGGTCGGTCGCATCGCCGATCAGCTTCCCTCCCTGCCCGTCGCGTTCATCGACCACCATGCCGCCGGGGAAGCCGCGGGGGAGGTCGTGTACATCGATCCCGCCGCCCCTTCGGTCACCCGTTTGATCCAGGCCCTGATCGAGGCCCTGGGCGGGACGCCCTCGCGGGACGAGGCGGAACTTCTGTTTTTCGGGCTTTGCACGGACACCGGATTCTTCCGGCACCTGGACGATTCGGGGTCGGATTCCTTCCTTTCGGCGGCCCGTCTCGTCGACCAGGGCGCTTCGCCCAAACGGACCTTTTCGATGATCTACGGTGGGAAATCGCTTTTCACCCGCAAGCTGATGGGGGAGATACTCGCCCGAACCGAGCCCTACTTCGACGGCCGCCTCCTGGTTTCCTACGTGACCGATGAGGATCACC
>JBFZER010000059.1:0-3296 GCA_041306765.1 Spirochaetota bacterium
CTCCACCCGGCTGTCCTCCAGGAACTGTTTTGTCCCGAGCTTGGGCTTCTGGATGATCTCGATGGCCCCGTATTCCATCGCGCGCAGGGCGTTTTCCGAGCCCTCTTCCGTCTTGCTGGAGCAGATCACAACCGGCACCGGGAACCTCTCCATGACGGTCTTGAGGAAGGTGATCCCGTCCATGCGGGGCATCTCCACGTCGGAGATGATCACGTCGGGAAGCTCCGTCTCCAGCTTCTTCAGGGCGAACAGAGGATCCGGAGCGACCGCCTGCACGGTGATGTCCCTGTCCATCTCGAGGATTTCCTTCAGGGTCTGGCGCACGACCGCCGAGTCGTCCACGATCATGACTTTTATCGACTTCGCCATATCCTCCGTCCCTTTCCTCACTCGCGGGTATAGATGGTCGGCGCCACGCTTCGCAGCGGCAGGTCCATGCCGGTCAAGGTCTCGGAATGCCCGATGAAAAGCCAGCCCCCGGGACGGATATGGGCGCAGATATGTCCGAGAATCCGTTCCTGGGTGGTCCGGTCGAAGTAGATGATCACGTTCCTGCAGAAAACCGTATCGAAGCCGGAGGGGACGGGGTAGGTTTCGTCCATGAAATTCACTCGGCAAAACTCCACCTTGAAGCGGAGCTCCGGACGGATCCGGACCTCCCCCCTGTCCCTGTCCTTGCTCCGGAGCAGGAACCTCTTCTTGAAGTCGTTGGGAATGGGATCGGCCTTGTCCAGGTCGTAGATCGCCCGGGAAGCCGATTCCAGCACCCGGGTCGAGATATCCGTGGCCAGGATGTGGTAATCCATCCGGGCGGCCCGGGTCCGGAAGTCCTCCAGCACCATGGCCAGAGTATACGGTTCCTCCCCCGTGGAGCAGCCCGCGGACCAGAATGTCAGGGTCCGGCCGCCGGCCTCGGCCATCCGGGGCAGGACCCGGGACTTGAGGAACTCGAAATGGTCCGCTTCCCGGAAGAAATCCGTCTTGTTCGTCGTCACCGCGTCGATCATGTTGATCATCTCGGTACGCGCGCCCTCGTCGGAAAACACGTAGTCCACATATTCGCGGAAGGATCCGAAACCGTGCAGGCGCAGACGTTTCTGAAGGCGGCTTTCCAGCATCACCCGCTTGGAATCGGGCATCCGGATGCCCAGTTCCCGCTCTATGAAGGACGCGAGCCTCCGGAACTCGCGGTCGTCCAGGGAAGAAAGAAGAACGCCCGGGGCGGGCGGGGAGATCGGAGCCGCCAAGGCTCAGCTCGCCTGCACCCTGCGCTGGGCTTCCATCTGGACGGCCAGCGCCAGGCGATTCACGTCCAGGATGAGCGCCACGGTCCCGTCTCCCAGGATGGTGGCTCCGGATACTCCGGCCACGTCCTTGTACATCCTCCCGAGGGGCTTGATGACCGTCTGGTAGTCCCCGATGACGTTGTCCACCACGAATCCCACCCGGGAATCCTGGGAATTCGCGATCACGATCTGGGCGATGCCGGGTGTCTCGCCCGGGATCTCGAAATACGAGCGCAGGTCCACGAAGGGCAGAAGATCTCCCCGGTACGGGATGATCCTCCGATCCCCTGCTTTTGACAGGTCCTCCTTGGGTATCTCGATGCATCCGTCCACCGAGGACAGCGGAATCACGTAGTACTCCCCGCCGATGGCGACAAGCAGGCCCTCGATGATCGCGAGGGTCAGGGGGATCTTCAGGGTCATCTCGGTCCCCCGACCCCGCTCCGTGGAGATCATGACGGAGCCGCCCAGGGAGTCGATCTCGCGCTTGACCACGTCCATCCCCACGCCCCGGCCGGAGACCTTGGTCACGGTCTTGGCAGTGCTGAATCCGGGGTGAAAGATGAGCTGGTTGATCTCCGCGTCCGAGAGCTCCTGCCCCGGAGGGACTATGCCCCTCTCCACGGCCTTCGCCCGGATAGCCTCCGCGTTGAGTCCTGCCCCGTCATCCTTCACCGATATGAGGACGTAGGCGCCCGAATGCTGGGCCTTCAGCAGGATGGTCCCCTTGGGGGCCTTGCCCGCAGCCTCCCGATCCCGGGGCGGCTCGATGCCGTGGTCCAGGGAATTCCGGATGATGTGCACCAGGGGATCATTGAGGCGCTCGATGACCGTCTTGTCCAGCTCCGTCTCCGCCCCTTCCGTAAGCAGGTCGGCTTCCTTGCCGAGCTCCGTGGACAGATCCCGAACCACCCGGCGGAATTTGTTGAAGGTGCTTCCTATCGGAAGCATGCGGATGCTCATGGTATTGTCCCGGAGCTGGGCGATGAGGCGATCGAACTGTTCGGAAATCGAGGCCAGGGAGACCTCCTTGAGGTCCAGAGAGGTGCGGGCGAGGCGGGCCTGCAGGGTCACCAGCTCTCCCACAAGGTCCACCAGCTGGTCCAGCTTCTCGCTGGCCACCCGCACGGAGGCCAGGGCTCCCCCGGTTTCGGCCGCCCTTTCCTGGATCTTTTTCGCGTGGGTCTGCCCGGCCAGGGTCGTGTCCAGGGTGTCCTTGGAGATGATCCCCTTCTCGACCAGGATCTCTCCCAGGCGCTTCTGGGAGGACAGCGCCTTGGTCACCTCCTCCGGCGGTACGTTCTGGTACTGTACCAGGAGCTCGCCTAGGCGCTTGTTCCGGACATCGTTGATCCAGGTCTCGTCGACCTCCTCGATGGTCAGGGAGGATTCGCTCTCCACGAAAATGAAGACGTCTCGGATCGTGTTCCTGTCCGCCCCGGTGGTGAGGAATCCTTCCCAATAGGTGTAGCACGTCTCGGGGTCGATGCTCGAAAGCAGGGGTATCTCGTGCACATGGGGCACCATGGTGCACTCCCCGAGTTCCGCAAGATCCGCAAGGAGGGACAGTACTCGGGTCCCGTTCCGGAATATGTCCGGGCCGGGCTTGAACCGGACATAGAAGGTCCGCTTTTCACCTGCCGGTCCTCCCTCCGGGAGGGCGCCGCCCGGACCGGGGGACTCCGGGGGAGCCTTTGCCCCGGAAGCCGGGCCCGAAGCCGGGGCTCCCTCTACTTCCGCATCCGTCTTGGCGACCAGGGTTCGGCATTCCACGGCTAGGGCGTCGGATGCCGCCTTGAGTTCCTCGGACAGCGCATCGTCGGCAGACAGCAGGGTCCGTATATGGTCCCGGCCCCGAAGGGCCAGGTCCACGAAATCCCGGGATATCCCGATCTTGCCTGCCCGGGCCTTGTCCATGACATTCTCGAGGTCGTGGGTGAACCGGGCGATCTCGTCGAAACCGAACATGCCCGCGGAGCCCTTGATCGTATGGATGGCCCGGAATGCGGC
>JBFZER010000060.1:0-8632 GCA_041306765.1 Spirochaetota bacterium
CCCGCACGACCTCCACGAAACAGCGCAGGGCGAAGAAATCCATGATCCCTCCCGCCGGTCCGGCCACCGGACGATCCGTTCCGAACATAAGAGTACCTTATAGTAGGCATTAAAACAATCAATTTTACAAATGACCGATCCCGGGCGATCCTATGGGCAGGAAGGCAATGATCGGGCAGGGCAGCCGCACAGGGCGGCGGCACGGAGCCCGGCGGCTGCGCTTCCTTAGGAGGAGACAATGCCCAGAACGAGGCCCGGAGAGTACCTGGTGGCCGCCCGCAGGGGCCGGCTCATGAACCTGGGAGAGGCGGCCAACGCCGTCCTTTTCCCCGGAACGGCCTGGGTCAAGGTGCCCGGGGTCCAGCTCGACTCGGCCTTCGAGATGACCCAGGAGACCCGGGACGGGATCCCCCTGCGCTTCAAGGGCCAGGCCGTCTACCGGGTGGTCCGGCCCGAGCGCGCGGCGGCCCTCTTCGACTTCTCCACCGACGACGGCCTTGCGACCGTCGACTCCCTGGTCAAGCAGTGCTGCTTGGCGGAGCTCCGGGACCTGGTGTCCCGGATGACCCTGGGGGAATGCATCGAACAGCGAAAGACCACCCTGACCGGAGCCGTCCGGGGAGCCCTGGAGCGACTGGTGGGACAACCGGAGGAGGGCTGGGGCATCGCCGTGGAGGTGGTGCAGGTGGCCCAGGTCTACATCGTGGACGCCGAGCTCCGCTCCCGGCTGGACGCGGAAACCCGGGGCCAGATCCAGGCCCGGAGCGAGTGCGCCGCCCTCCAGGCGGAGGAGGAGGTCAAGCTGGCCCGGATCGTATCGGCCCGCAAGATCCAGGAGGAGGCGATCGAGACCGAACGACGGGAGGCGGTCATCGAGGAGGAGCGCCTGCACCGGGCCACGGAGCTGGAAAAGCGCAAGGCCCTGGAGTCCCTGGAGGCGGATCGCACCGGCCGGGAGGTGGAGAGCCAGAAGCTCGAGCTGAAGAAGGCCGCGGACCTGGAGGCCCTGGAAGCCGAGGCCCCGGTGCGGAAGCGGCGCCACGAGCTCCGCCTGGAGGAGCTGGCCGCGGCCCTGGAGGAGGCGGATCTGGAGAAGAAGAAGGCCGAGGCGGACGTTGAGCGGGAGTTCCTGCCCCGCCGGGCCTCCCACGAGCTCAGGCTCCAGATGTTGCCGGTGGAGCAGAGGCCCCAGCTGGCGGAGGCGGCTTCCAAGGTCCTGGCCGGTGCCCGCCTCTCGGTCTACGGCGAGGACTCCCGCCTGGTCGGTGCCCTGGAGCCCCTCCTGGAAACCCTGGGGGGCTACCTTCGGGGCGGGGCTTCCCGGGAACAGGAGGACTGACGGGAGGTCGGGGACCGGGGCGGACGGGACAAGCCGCCCCGGCGGATAACCAAGGGAGATGTAAGAATCGGACGAAGCGGAAGGAACGGATACTGCGAGTTCGGGAAGCGGCGCTTTTTAACCAAGTTCGAAGGCCGCAGCCTAGGTTTGATCCGCCTGGGCAGCGGCGTTTTCGGGGCTTCTCACGCGTAGACCCTGCAGGGCCCTCCGGGAACGGCGGGGTCCCGGGCGGCCCGGAGGATGCGCTCCACGATCTTCCGGCTGCCCGCCAGGGACGGCTCGATGGGGGAGGACTCCGCGTAGTCCCCGGGCTCCGTGCAGATGTTCCGCAGGTCGATCACCTGCAGGCCCCGGACCGCGGCCTCCGAGAGGATCACGTCGTTGAAGACCGCCAGTGCGGCCCTAAGCCGGGGAGTCAGGCCGGGAACCTTGTCGTAGATGGTGCAGACGCAGGTAGGGAGGCCGGTCCGGGCCGCCGCGTCCAGCAGGCCTTGGTACAGGCCTCGGAACTCGGCCTGAAGGGCCGCCACCCGGGCCAGGACGTCCGGGTCCGCCGCGATGGCCTCCAGCCGGGAGCGGAGGGCTTCCCGGAAGCGTCCGAAGCCCAGGACGTTCCGCAGGAAGGCGGCCCCCAGGGACGCCAGGGAGAGTTCTTCCAGGGGCACCGCGTCGGAAGGCTCGTCCGTCCGAGCATCCGGAACACCCGCGGCTGGGGTGTCGATCACGAAGCGGCAGGCCAGGGCGTCGTTGCCCCCGCTGGAGATGAACAGGCGATCCGCGTCCTTCGGTATGTCCTTGAACTGCGGAGGCACCATCACGGAGATGCTGCCGTCCACGGCCAGGAGGGTCGCCGTGCCGGAACTCCCCAGGGCCCCCCGGAGGACGTCGACCAGGGCCGGGCCGTCGGGCACGTAGACGCCGTTGTCGAAGATGGAATCGCCGGCCAGTACGATGTGCATCGTATCCTACCTTTCCCTGCTCCGCAGGAAAACGCCGAGAAAGTCTATCAATGCGGGGCTCTCGACCCTGCGCTTGTCCTTTTCCAGGGCCGCCGTATCCGGGCAGCCGAGTTTCCGCGCGGTTTCCGCGATCAACTCCGAGGCCGCGGCGTTGGAGCTGTAACCCACGATGGTCCCGGACTTTATCTTGGGCACCGCGTCCACCCCGTAGGTACGGTCCTTGCTCAGGAAGAAGTCCACGAAGGCCAGGTCGAACCGGGATCCCCCCAGCTTCTCCAGGTCCTCGAGGGTCTCAACCCAGGTGATACCCGCGGGGGGAGCCCCCAAAATCTTCAGGGCCCGCTCCACCTGGAGCTTCGCGTGCTCCTTGTCGTCCACCACGAGGATGTCCAGCCGGGCACCGGGGGCGCTCCTGCCCTTGGCCCGGGGCGCGGGGGGCGGACCCGCCGTGACGCCCGCGGGACCGACCACGCGGTTCTTGCCGCTCCGCTTGCCCTCGATCACCCGGTCGCTGGCCTTCTGGACCAGGTCCTCGGGCCGCGGGGCCGGGATATCGGCCGCTGAAGTCCCAGGGTCGCCGGCCGTCAGTTCCGAGAGTTCCGCCACGCCGACGGTGGCGGTCAGGGGTATCGGGCGGCCGTCCAGGGCCCGGACCTCCGAGGCCTCTAGAGTCTCCCGGAAACGCTCCGCGACGAGTCCGGCCGCGGTCCCATCCGCCCCGGGCAGGACGATCACGAACTCCTCCCCTCCGTACCGGGCCGTCCAGTCCGTGGCTCGGGCATGGTTCCGGGCCAGCTCCGCCACCTTGGCCAGGGCCTTGTCCCCGGAGGGGTAGCCGTACTCCATGTTCACGCCGTGGAAATCGTCCACATCGAAGAGAGCGAGGGAGAGTGGGGCTCCGGTCCGGAGGGCATTCTCCAGCTCCCGGGCGATGCGCCGGTCGTAATAGGCCCGGTTGGACAGGCCCGTAAGGCCGTCGGTGTCCGCACCCCGGCGCGCCTCCTCCATGGCCTTCCGGCCCACGGACCGGATCAGCTCGGACATCCGGTCCGTCCAGACCCGGGTGACGTTTTCGAAGTGCTCCACCGCGGCCCGGCCCGGATCCTCCTGGGCGGCATCCCAGCAGAGGTCGTGGCACCGAGCCCGGTTCTTGCCCGCGGCCTTGGCGGAATACACGGCGATGTCCGCCCGCTTGTAGGCTTCCTCCATGGGCAGCCCCGGCGCCAGGAAGGTGAAGCCCAGGCTTACGGTGATGCGGATCACCTTGCCGTCCGACTTGATTTCCAGGGCTGAAAAAGCTTCGACCAAGTCGTCCAGGATCCGGACGGCTTCGGTCTTGTCACGCCCAGAGACGATTCCCGCGAACTCGTCCCCTCCGATGCGGAAGGAGCGGTCTGCCGTCTCCGGGGTGCGTATTAGCAGGCCCGCCGCGCGACGGAGCGCCTCGTCCCCGGCCGCATGGCCGTGGGAATCGTTCACGGACTTGAAATTGTCGATGTCGAGAATGAAGAACCCCAGGTTCGAATCGGACGGCGCGGCCAGTTCCTGCTCCAAGGCTTCCCGCAGGGCGGTTCGGTTCCCAAGACCCGTCAGACCGTCCAGGAGGTGGGACTTGCGAAACGCCCGTTCGGCGGACCGGGTTTCCAGGATCGCCAAGCGCGGCCCGGCCTGCTCGGCCAGGAGATTTCGTCGGCAGAGGTCGAAGGGGCAGGCCGGACAGGAGGCGGACAGGGCCGCCAGGACCGCGACCTCCTCTGCGGGATCCTCCACGACGATCAGGGCGGGAAGGTCCCGGACCGTCGTCGCGAGGCATTCCAGGAGACTGTCGGTGCCCTCGAAGACCGACGCTTCCACCAGGACGGCCGCGGCTTCGGGTTCGGCGCCCCGGAGCGCCTTCAGCGCGGGATTCTGCGGGTCCTCCCAGGGAAGCCGGACAGGCCGGAATCCCCAAGGCGCCAGAGCTTCCTCCAGGCCGGACATCCGGCCCTCCGGGGCGATGCAGGGAAGGGGTTTCAGGGCGGGTTTCTCTGTCATGGTTCGCTCCTGGGATATTTCGGCATGGTTATTATTCTAAATGCCGGACTCCATCATATCACGCTCCAGGCCCCGATGCCCGCGTTCCCCCGCCCTATCCCAGGGCCATCCGGACCGCGGCCCGGGCGTGGAGGACCGTGGTGTCGTAGAGAGGGACCCGGGTGTGCTCCCGGATCAGAAGGCCGATCTCCGTGCAGCCCAGGATGATCCCTTGGGCGCCCCGGTCGGCCAGGCGGTCGATGACCGCGGAGTACCGGGCCCGGGACTCCTCCCGGATCACCCCGCGGACGAGTTCCCCGTAGATGATCTGGTTCACCGCGGCCCGGTCCTCATCATCCGGCACCAGCACCTCGAGGCCGAAGCGGTCCCGGAGGCGGTCGGTGTAGAAGCCCCCTTCCATGGTGAACTTCGTGCCCAGAAGGCCGACCCGCTTCAGCCCGTCCGCGGCCAGGGCATCCCCGGCGGCGTCCACGATGTGCAGGAAGGGCAGGCCCGTCCCGGCCTCGAAACCTTCCATGACCTTGTGCATCGTGTTCGTGCACAGGACCGCGAAGTCCGCCCCTGCGGCCGCGAGGCTCCGGCCGGCATCGAACATGCGCTTGCGCAGGGCTTCCCAGTCCCCGGCGTACTGGAGGTCTTCGATCTCCTGGAAGTCGAAGGACACCATCACGCAGGACGCGGAATGGCTTTTCCCCAGCCGTTCCCGAACCTCCCGGTTGATCAGGGTGTAATAGACCCCCGAGGATTCCCAGCTCATGCCGCCGATCATTCCTATGGTCTTCATTTCCGTCCCTCCGCCGCCGGAACCGTTTCCCCATATAATGGCCCCCCGGGTCCCGTCCTTCAAGGGCGCTTCCGCGCCGGGCCGGTTCCATGCATACTGGGTCGCCGATCGGCACAATCTTCGTACCACTATGTTCGCAGCACAGTATTCGAGGGGGGGCGTATGTACGCGAAACGGACCAAGGCAGCGCTGGATTTGACGGGAAAGCTCATCGAACGCTTCGGGCCCCGGCTGGCCGGGAGCGAGGCGGCCTTGGGCTGCGCGGACGCCCTTCTTGCGGAGGCGCAGGGAGCCGCGGACAAGGCCTATGCCGAGGACTTCCGGGTCCACCCCGGGGCCTTCCTGGGCTTCATCCGGGTCCTGGTCGTCCTGTACCTGGTCTCCGCCCCGGCCCTCTACTTCGCCCCCGCCCTCTCGGCGGCGCTCATGACCGCGGGCATCGGCATCCTGGTCTTCGGGTTCTTCCTGTACAAGGAGGTCCTGGATCCCTTCTTTCCCGGACGCCCGGGCCGGAACGTCACCGCCGTCCTGGAGCCCTCGGGTCCCGCGAAGCGCCAGCTGATCGTGAGCGGCCACCACGACTCCGCCCGGATCTTCAACTTCTACGTCGACCATCCCGAAAAGTATTCCCTGCGCGTGTACGGAGGCATCGGCTCCTTCGTCGTACTCTGGGCCGCTTCACTGGCCCTGGCGGTCCTGTCCCCGGGACCCTGGGTTCGGGCGGCGGCCGCGATCGCCTTCTGCCTGGACTTCCTCCTGGTGGCCCCCCTGTGGAACTTCGCGGGCTCCGAGGGTAGTCCCGGGGCGGGGGACAACCTGGCGGCCTCCGCCATCGCCCTGGAGCTTCTGCGGGAATTCCGGGGGCGCCGGGACGCGGGCCGGGGCCTGGCCGGCACCCGACTCCTGTTCGTCAGCTTCGACGCCGAGGAAGCCGGGCTGCGGGGCGCCCGGGCCTGGGCCAAGGCTCACGCCGCCGAGATAAGCGGGACGCCTACCTGGCACTACAACATGGACTGCGTCTACAAGGCTTCGGATGCCCGCTTCCTTACCAGCGACATCAACGGCTCCGTGAAGCTCTCAGGTCCCCTGGCCCAGGCCTGCGCCGCCGCGGCCTTGGAATCCGGCGTGTCGGCCGCGGTGGAGCCCATCGCCTTCCTGACCGGGGGCACCGACGCCGCGGAGACCGCCAAGGCGGGAGCCCGGGCCACCACCCTCATAGCGATGAAGTGGTCCAACGAGGAGCGCTCCGGGGGCTACCACACCCCCTCGGACGACCTGTCCGCGGTGGAGCCCGGGGCGGTGGAGTTGGCCCTGGCCGTGGGGGCGCGCCTTGCGGAGCGCCTGGACGCGGGAGAGCTGGATTGAGGGATCCCGGGCCTGCCGGAGCGCCGCGGCCCGCACCGCCGTCGGACGGCGAGGCTCCTACGGCTTGAACAGCTCCTTCAGGGCGTCCCCGAGGTTGCCGGCCGCCTTCTCGATCCCCTTGCCCACGTTCGAGGCCATCCGGGCCAGGGGATCCTCGGATTCCTCCATGTCCCGCTTGTAGAACTCGAACCCCGCCTTGATGTCTTCCTCCGGAGTCTCGGCGGAGTACCCCCGTTTCAGGTAGTTGCCGTCCAGGATGGCCTTGAAGGCTCCGGAAGCGGACCAGGTCCGGAGCTCCTGGATGCGCTCCACGGGGTAGGGGTGGGTCATCCATAGCTGGTTGAGGAGCTTGTGGACGGAATCCAGCAGGGTTTTCTGCTCGTCGTACTCCCGGGCCTGGAGGAAGAACTCGTTGAGGTCCATCTGGGAGAGATCCTCCCCCCCTGCCATCCGCATCAGGGCGTTCAGGGAAGGCGTCTCGTCCTGAACGGCGAGGATTTCCGCCCGATCGGCGGTCAGCTCGCTCTTGCGGTTCCATTCCGCCAGGGCGGCGTACAACGGCCACACGAGCACCTCGGCCATGGGGATCAGAGGCAGGGAGATGTTGGCCACAAGCCACACGAGGGTTTTATAGAGGGCGTGGCCGCTCATGACGTGCCCCAGTTCGTGGGCAAGCACGGCCTTCACCTCGGTCTCGTCGAAGTTCTTGAGAAGGGAGGAATTCACCACGATGAAGGGCTCCTTCACGCCCAGCACCATTGCGTTGAAGAAGGGGCTCTGGGTGACGAACACCGGCGGGCGGTACGGCCAATCGAAGGTGTCCACGACCTCGTCCATAAGCCGATGGATCCGGGGGTATTGCCGCTCCGTCACTTTTACGGAGGAGGCCAACTGCATCAGCTTCAAGGATCGTTCCAGGGTGACCGAGACGAGGGAGGATACCAGCTGATCGAGGCCTTTGAGCTGTTTGAGGGTGGATAAGGCGGCCCGGTCCGCGGGATGCTCCCAGGACCGGGGGTCGATGTCGTACAGTTTCTTGATACGAGGTGCCAGCATGATGCCTCCCGGCGCGGCCTTTGACGGCCCAGCGCGCGGGGATCATTGTCCGATGTTTCCGCCGGTTTCGCAAGGACGATTACGCTTCCCCGACCCCCTCCGGGGCCGCCGGGGAGTTTTTCAACAGCTCCTCGGTCCTCGCGAGTTCCGCCCGAAGGAAGGCGCGCCGCTCCTCAAGTATTTCCCGGGCGCCGCTTGCGGTGCCCGCGGCGGGCTCGCCGCAGCCGACCGCGAACCAACCCAACCCACGGCCCAGGCCGTGTCCGAATCCGGGTCCGTAGCCCGGGCCATTGCCCATACCCCGGCCCTGTGCACCGCCGAACCCGCGGCCGGATCCTCTGCCCATTCCCGGGCCGCAGCCCCGGCCGGCCCCGCGGCCTCCCGCGCAGGCTCCGAGGCCTCTTCCCGTCATTGCGCCGGCTCGCGCCGGTCCCGTTCCGTTCAAACCAGGCATATCCGCCTCCTATTCATCGAATTGATATCCGCGCGCATGGCGCGTTTAAAATAGCAAATGCCCATAACTACCTGGGAATATTATAAGCATATGCTTAAAATACGTCAAGGGTCCGGATGGACTACCGAGGTTTAATTGTAAGCGTCCCGGACGGCGGGATCCGAGAGGGTGGGCCGGATACGGGGCTTCCACTCCGGGGCATTCCAGGTTCCCAGCTTGGTATGCATGTCCAGGTACTTGGTTGGGATCGGGTGGGTGCCTGTTACCACTTTGACCTTGTACCGTTCTTCCAGGAAACGCGCAAAATAATCTATGCTCGGGCAGGGAGGATAGCCGACGACCAGGCCGGTGGCCAGGTGGATGACCGTAGCGCCGTTCTTCACCATCTCTTCCCCCGCATACTCGATGTTGCCGCCGGGGCAGCCCCCACAGGAGGTGAACCCGACGAGTTCCGCGTCGGCGTCCTTGTACACCGAGAAAGCGCCCTCCCGGTTTCTCAGGGCTCGGAAGCACTTCCCGCCCGCGCAGCTGCGGTACCGGTCGCAGATGATGATCCCGATCTTGGCCTTGGCGTCCATAATCGATTCCTCCCTCAATAGGATCAGGATAGACCCGGTTCAGGTTATTGTCAAATGCTCGAT
>JBFZER010000061.1:0-8528 GCA_041306765.1 Spirochaetota bacterium
ATCGAGCACCACATGCAAGTGGTCATGGGGGTCTGTTCCCGGATGTACGTGCTGGACTACGGGGTCACAATAGCCCACGGCACCCCGGAGGAGATCCAGAGGAATCCCAAGGTCATAGAAGCCTACCTGGGGGTGGACTGATGCTCAAGATCGACAACCTCTCCGTTCATAACGGAGGCATCCACGCCCTGCAGGGCATCCGTCTCGACGTTGAGGACGGCAAGATCGTAACCCTGATCGGCGCCAACGGGGCGGGGAAGAGCACCACCCTCAAGGCCGTCGTGGGCCTGGTGAAGGCATCCTCCGGGAGCGTCTCCTGGAACGGCGAGGCCCTGACGGGCAAGGCGGTGAAGGACATCGTCCAGAAGGGCGTGGTCCTTGTGCCCGAGGGACGGCGGATCTTCCCCAACCTGACGGTGGACGAAAACCTCTCCCTGGGCGCCTACGCCCGGAACGACAAGGCGGGGATAGCCGCGGACCGGGAGAAGGTCTTCGGGCTCTTCCCCCGGCTCAAGGAGCGGATGAAGCAGAAGGGCGGGACCCTGTCCGGCGGCGAGCAGCAGATGCTGGCCGTGGCCCGGGCCCTGATGACCCGGCCGGCCCTCCTGATGATGGACGAGCCGTCCCTGGGGCTGGCCCCCCTGATCGTCAAGATGATCTTCGACATCGTGCGGCAGATCAACAAGGCCGGCACCACGGTGCTCCTGGTGGAGCAGAACGCCAAGGCGGCCCTGGAGGTGGCGGACTACGCCTACGTCCTGGAGACCGGGCGCATCACCCTGCAGGGTCCGGGCAAGGAACTGCTGGCGGACGACAAGGTGCGGTCGGCTTACCTGGGAGAAGCGGCGCACTGACGTTTAACGGACCTAACCACGGAGGACACGGAGAAGAGGGGTCATGGAACCATAAGTCCAACATGATGAACAAGATAAAGGAAAGATGAACAAGATAGGGAATGAGGGATAGGACAACCCCTTTCCTTCCATCTTGTCAATCTTGTTCCATCTTGTAGATCTTGTTGGGCCTATGGTTCCAAGTTCGGCTTTATCAACCCTCCGTGCGCTCCGTGTTCTCTGTGGTGATTCCAGAAATCACTTCAGCCGCGCGGCGGCTTCCTTGCCCAGGTCGCTGGCCGGGTCCAGGGCCAGGGCGGCCTCAAGGGCTTTTCGGGAATCGGCCTTCTTCTTCAGATTATCAAAACATGCCGAGGACAGGATCAGGGCCATCTGGCGGTCCTTAAGTTCCTCCGCGCTCTTCGGATCCTGGATCGGGGCGGCGGTGAACCTGCCGAACGCCGTCACCGCATTCTTCCATTCGGAGAGCTCCATCCAGATCCGGGCGGCCAGGAAGTCCGCGTCCCGGTACTCCGGGGCGGCGGGATCCGGGGCCGTTTTTTCCAGGGTCCGGATGGCGGGCAGGGCGAGACCCTGGGCATAGAACGAAGCGGCCTCCCAGTAAGCGGACCGGAAGGCGGCCGCCGGGCCGCCGGTAAGGCGGAGGTCTCGGGCAAGTCTGGACGATTCCGTGTAGGATTTTTCCTTGTAAAGGGCGACTACTCCTTCGTAGGGATCCGGGGGTAGGGCGGGGGGTGCGTCCGCATCGGCTTCGCCCCGACCTTCATCCCAAGACATATCCGCTGCACTGCCACGCACGCCGTCCTGTGCCGTACCCCGGACTCCGGCGGTAGTGGCCGTCACAAGGTTATAGTCCCCCTTGCCCGCCAGCTTGGCTATCTTGGCCGCCGTATCCGAGGCCGGGGACCCGCCCTTGGCTTTGGCGAAGGCGTCGGTCAGCTTGTACGTGCCCGAAGCCATGAGCCGCACGTGGACTCCCCCGGAGCTAAGCTCGGCGGAGGCGCCCTTGGCCAGGCGCAGCGTGGTGTCCGTTCCGAAGCTGTCGCCGATATCCACGGCGCGCCAGGCGGACCCTACCATGCGCTCCACGGTCCCCTCCACCCAGTCCACCTGGACTGACTGCTGGGCGGCGGCCAGGAAGGCGCATCCCGCGAATACGACAAGGAACAACTTCGCTTTCATAGGAAAGAGTATATCGCTATTCCGCGGAACCGCAAAGAATTTGAACCTTGAGACGTTAACTCGAATCAAGCACGGAGGACACGAAGAAAAAACTCTGAAACCACAGTTCCAACAAGATGTACAAGATTAGTCGAGATTTACAAGATAGGGATTAGATCTTTAATCTATCCATACTTCGATCTTGTTCATCCTGCATCATCTTGTTCATCTTGTTGGATCTATTGTCCCAAGCTCGATCTCCAAAGGCTCCTGAATGAGATCCTCAAGAGTCGTAGCTTTTCAGATCACCTTCATCTCCGCCCACTTTTTCCACTGGTGCCACTGCTCCGGGGCCTCCAAAGTGTAGCGCTCCCAGAGGGACAGGGAGCGCAGGGCCACGTCGTGGGCCGCAGCCCCGTCGGGGGCGATCTCCTCGCAGATCAGGCGGTACCGGAGGCCGGGAAACCTTCGGCAGAACACGGCGGCAACAGACGCCCCCGAACGATGGGCGATGAAGTCCAGGGTATGATCGAAGAACAGGGTATGGCCGAAAAGCTGGATGGTCCGGTTGCGGCGGCGGCGCCAGGCGTCCACCTCGTCGCACTGGGTCACCAGGACGCGGCCCCGGCCCAGGGCGTCCAATATCTTCCCCAGCACCCCTTCCGGGTCCGAGGCGAACAGGAGTTCCACGTCCCGCCCCGCGGTCTGGGTTTCCAGGATCTTCCGGAGCCGCTCCGTGGAGGTCTCCAGGATCACCGTTACGGGATATCCCCGGAGGTAGAGGATGGCGGGGATGAGCTCCTCCGCCCCCCAGTGGGCGGTCACCAGGAGGGTACCCTTTCCCCGCTCCTGGGAGCGTCGTATCACGTCCTCGTGGACCAGGGCTACCCGGCGCCGAAGGAATTTCTCCAGGTAATCCGCGGGCTTGGCCGCAAGGAGGAGTTTCTCGTAATAATGGTCGAAGATGCCCTCGAAAACCTCGCCGCTCACGGTCCCGCCCGCCTTGTTCCAGGCGGAGCGCAGAAGGTCCCGGACATTTCTCCGGATCAGGCGGCGCTCCTTCCGGTTGGCGAAGTTGTAGTACAGCTTTCCCAGGAACTGGAAGACCGCACGCCCGAGGGCGGAGGGCGCCCACCGCACGAAGAGGGGCATGAATCCGCTTTGAAGGAACTTGGAAAGGCTCATGTCGATTCTCCTCCGCCGCCCCGGAGCGCCTCCAGGGCCTCGATCCATTTCAGGGCGTTCCCGCCCCGGAATAAAAGCCGGTACCTGTCGGCGCCGTAGGAATATTCGCAGTACTTGTTGAAATTGTCCACGAGATACAGCACCTTCCCGGCATCGAACGCCGCGGGGCGGCTCCCGTCGGAGGGCCGGAAGACCATGGCGTCCCGGAACAGGGCAAGGCTCCCCCGGCCGAAGGTTTCCGTTCCCCGGATCGTTTTCCTGAGGAGTTCGACGCCTTCGGACGATACGATCGGCACAAGACCGGCGGGATCGGACAGCCGGGAGGCCGCGGCCCGGGGATCCGGCGCCCCTCCGGCCGCTCCGGGCATTCCAAGGGGTTCGGCGGCCGCCGCACGTCCCGCCAACTCGGCACGCTGCATCTCCGTCCAGTCCCGCAGGTCTCCGAATTCTCCGCCCGATCCCGGCCCTCCGGAGAGGCGCTGGTTTCCGTCCACGGTCCATCCGGCTCCGCAGACCCGGCACGATATCCGGTCGCCGGTTCCGCCGATGGCGTCCGCGCTTCCGCAGGAGGGGCACAGCCATAGAAGACGTCCGATCCCCGCGGCCGGGGCCGGGCACTCGAAGCGGACCTCCCGGAGGGCGGGGTTCCGCAGGTCGTCCGCGGCGAGGCAGTCCCGGATCCCGCGTTCCAGGGCCTCCGGTCGCTGTCCCGCTACGGCATCCCGGGACAGGGCCCGGAACTCCACGGTCCAGCGCCCCCGCCGGGGGAGTTCGGCCCATCTCGGGCCGCTCAGGTAAGAGCCCTCCTGACGGGCCAGAAGGACGGGCAGGTCCAGGGCCCGCAGGAGCTTTCCCAGCCCCGGGCGCAGGGGGGAAGGCCGTCCGTCCCAGGACCGGTCCCCCTCGGGAAAGATGCCCAGGGTCTCGCCGGAGCGTCCCAGGTCCAGGGTCCGTTTCAGGGCCGCGTAGTCCGGGGCGCCCTTGCGCTTCCCGTAGGCGCCGACCAGGTCCGCGAAGACCGCCTTGGCCGGGTTGGTTCCCTCCAGATTGGCCATGTACCGGATAGTGCGCGTCAGGAGGGACCCGACGACCCAGGGATCCAGCCGATGCGCATGGTTTCCCAGGAGGACGTAGGGCTCCCGGGGCTCCGGATCCAGGAAGATCGCGGATACGTTGTTGGCCCGGTGGAGGCTTTTACCCCGGGTTCGCCGGAGAATCCCCCAGGCCGCTGCCTGGTACCATGCGGGCATCGGAACCCCTCGAAAAAAGGTTTGCAAACGGACCCGTCGGAGTCCTCAGGCGCGGTGTCCGCGCCATAGTCCCCCGTCCGGGTCAGGCCGGGGTGAGGGTATCATGAGTAAAGGAATAAAAAAAGCCGGTTTGCCCCGCCGCACGGGCGAACGGTCCTTGACGAGCCTGTAAAACCGGTGTATGGTTCACCGTGGTATAAAACGCCGTCGTGCGAATTTATACCGAGAGAAAGATCTTCTTCTCTGCACGAATTCGTACGAAGAGTAGCTTGAACGGAAACTGAACTGTTGGATTTAAGGAACGATTCGACCGCTTCGCGCGCGCTGCCACTCTCGCCACCCATGCGCCGCTCCGCTCGCCCTTCCCTTTCCCCGACATCGATTGACCGCTCTCCCCTCTTCCAAGAACCGCATGCAAAGAAAAGATCCTCCAACGTCCAGCTTCGGATGGACGGAATTTCACGAGAGTCCCCGGCCGTCGAGCGGGGGACCGCAAGGACTACACATGGCTAGCAAGATCTATGTCGGCAACCTCAGCTACAGCACCAGCGATGACCGCCTCCGCCAGCACTTCGCCCAGTACGGCGAGGTCCTGTCCGCGAACATCATCGTGGACCGCTATAGCGGCCAGTCCAAGGGCTTCGGCTTCGTGGAGATGGCTACTCCGGAAGCCGCCTCCGCCGCCATCGCCGCCCTGAACGGCGTGGCCCTGGACGGTCGCCAGCTCCGCGTCAACGAGGCCAACCCCCGGGAGGAGCGCCCCCGGCGCGAATTCCGCGACCGCGGCGACTACAACTACTGAAAAAAGCCGCCTGACCTCGCCGTTCGGCTCTCCGCCCGGCGAAAAGCCCGGTTCCCCAGGGGACCGGGCTTTCCATTTCTCCGCCCCGGATCGGCCGGGGGGGCATTAAAAAAACATTAACGAGGTAGCAGTCAAAAGAATCCGTTTGTTATAAGATCGCCTTGCCATGAAGATCGTAATCGTAGGAGCCGGCATGGTCGGCGCCTCCATAGCCCGGGAACTCGTCGAGGAAAAGAAGGACGTGATCCTCATCGAGAAAGACCCGGAAAAGGCTCGCTTCGCCTCGAACGCCCTGGACTGCCTCGTGCTCAACGAGGACGGCATCGATCCGGAAGCCCTGAAACGGGCCGGCACGGCCGAGGCAGACTGGTTCATCTCCCTCATGGGCGCGGACGAGGCCAATATCGTCGCCTGCGGCATCGTATCGTCCGCCTTCCCGAAGCCCCGAACCATCGCCCGGGTGCGCAATCCCTACTACGGATCCCTGGGTTCCGCGAGCAAGAGCTTCCTGGGAGTGGACCATGTGGTCAACCCGGAGATCGAAGCGGCCGAGACGATCATCCGGGCCGCCCGGGAAGGCATCTCCGGCGAGATGCTGCCCCTCCGGGAAGCCCGTATCCGGCTTCGTTCCATCGCCGCCGCGGAGGACTCCCGCTTCCCGGGCCGCACGATCCAGGAAATACGGAAGTCCCTGGGCCAGGATTTCCTGATTCCCGCCGTTGTACGGGACGGCGGGCTCACCCTCCCCTCCGGGGAATTCGAGATCCGGGAGGGAGACCTGGTCTACCTCCTGGCGGAGCCCAAGGTCCTGGACATCATCCTGGGCCCCGCGGCGGAACCCCAGAGCGAGGTCCGCAAGGTGCTCATCATCGGCGCCACCACCGTCGGGGAACGAGTCGTGGAGGGCATCCTGCGCACCGGCCAGGACGGCAAGCACCCCTGGAGCCGTATCTTCTCGGTGTTCTCCAAGCACTCGGGGCCCGAGATAACGGTAATCGACGACAACCGGGAGCACGCCAAGCGCTTCGCGCACCGGTTCCCCTCCATCACCATCGTGAACCGCGACCTGGTCGAAGAGGACGCCCTGGAGCGGGAAGGCGCGGGCAGCGCCGACCTGGTCCTGTGCGTGACCCAGGCCCAGAGCTACAACATCCTCACCGCCCAGCTGGCCAAGGAACTGGGCGCCCGGAGGGCCATCGCCCTTCTCATGAACAATTCCTTCCTGAAGCTGGCCCCGAAGCTCGACCTGGACGCCCTGGTCAGCATGCGGACCGTGGTATCCTCCACGATCCTCAACATCGTCCGGAAGGCCAACATCCGTACCCTCCACGCCTTCCACGAGGATGACGTGGAACTGGTGGAGCTGTCCATTCCCGCGGACTCCCCCGCCGCCGGCCGGAAGGTGCGCGACCTGGGGCTTCCGAAGGGCGCCCTGGTGGCCTTCGTGCTCCATGGGAACGCCAGCGCCATACCCACCGGCGATACCCTGATCCAGTCCGGGGATACCGTGGGCATCCTGACCAAGAAAGTGCTGATCGAACGGCTGGAGGAGGTCTTCGGGGGGCGGCGTGGCCGGTAAACCCCTCCTGAGAATCCTTACCATCCTGCTGGGAATCGTGTCGGCCTTCATGGCCGTCTGCATGGCCGCGGGCATCCTGATGGGCGACGACAGCCGGGTCATCCGGGCCTTTGCCCTGCCCGTCGGGGCCGGAGCCGCAGGCCTGATCCTGGCATGGATGGGCAAGGCCACCCGTCGCAGGATCAGCCTGCCGCCCCGGGACGGGTTCCTCTTCGTGGCCCTGGCCTGGGTCTTCGCCTCCGCCCTGGGTGCCCTGCCCTTCACCCTGGCCGGGACCATGAGCTACGTGGACGCCTTCTTCGAAACCATCTCGGGGTTCACGACCACCGGGGCTTCCATCCTGACCGATATCGAGGCGGTGCCGAAGTCGCTGCTGCTCTGGCGCTCCACGACACACTGGCTGGGGGGCATGGGCATCGTGGTCCTCGCGGTGGCGATCCTGCCCCTCCTGGGCGTGGGCGGCCTGGGGCTCATGGAGGCGGAGACCCCGGGCCCGTCGGTGGACAAGATCTCCCCCCGCATCTCCTCCACCGCCAAGATCCTCTGGCTGATCTACGTCGCCCTCACCATTCTGGAGATACTCCTGCTGATGGCGGGCGGGATGGACTGGTTCGATTCCGTGACCCACACCTTCGGGACCATGGCCACCGGGGGCTTTTCGCCCAGAAACCTGAGCGTAGGGCACTACCGCTCCGCGTACATCGATATCGTGATCACCGTCTTCATGCTGGCCGCGGGACTGAACTTCAGCCTCTACTTCAAGCTCCTGTCCGGCAAGGCGGCTTCGGTCTTCCGGGACACCGAGGCCCGAACCTACCTGGGGATCTTCGCCGCCGCCGCGCTCCTGGGCGCCTGGGACCTCACCCGGAGCGGAACCTATCCCGATTTCGGCACCGCCCTTCGATACTCCGGCTTCCAGGCCTCTTCCATCCTGACGACCACCGGCTTCGCCACGGCGGATTTCGCGGCGTGGCCGGCCCTGTCCCAGACCGTCCTGTTCCTGCTCATGTTCATCGGGGGCTGCTCCGGCTCCACCGGGGGCGGGATCAAGGTCATCCGCATCGTCTTCCTGTCCAAGATGGCCTTCACGGAGATGAAGTACCTGCTGAATCCCCGGGGGATTTTCGGCATTTTCGTGGACGGGAAGTCCCTGCGGAAGAACATCATCTATGATACGGCGGCCTTCGTGCTCCTGTACATCTTTCTCCTCCTGGCAACCACCCTGATCGTGGCGGCGGGGGGATACGACATCCTGACTTCCTTGACCGCGAGCCTGGCCTGCGTAGGCAACATCGGTCCCGGTTTCGGGAAGGTGGGCCCGGTCTTCAACTACGGATTCTTCCCGGACTGGATCAAGCTGTGGCTGTCCTTCGCCATGCTGGCGGGACGCCTGGAGATCTACACGATCTTCATTCTCTTCACCCGGGCCTTCTGGCGGCGCTAGAGAGCGGGACGGTCCGAATAGTGTTACGAAGCTTGTGAAGGAGCAAGCGGGAAGGAAGGAGTGAGCGGTATAGGGACGGGAGGCGGCAAGCCCCCCGGGAGGTACCTATGCTCTCGTTCCCTTTCTGCCCCAATCCCTTATGTAGACTGCATTTAACCGAGCCTCCTTCCGGTTGGTTCATCCCTTTCGGTTTCTATCTAACCCGGACTTTCGGGCTCGTTCCTCGATTCCGCTGCCGAGCCTGCCGCAGAAC
>JBFZER010000062.1:0-4949 GCA_041306765.1 Spirochaetota bacterium
CCTCCTGGTGGAGTTGACCGGCACCGACCTGGCCTCCGTGACCCTCTCGGCGTCCATCGTGGCCTGCGACTTCGCGGACGCGGGCTACACCATCGAGCCCGTCGCCATCGACTACCCCGAGCCCACGGAATTCGGCCGGACCGTGGTCTTCCCGTACTACTTCCAGAAGCCCGTTTCCGTTGATTCCGCTCGGGCCGGACGCCTGCTGGGCCGATCCTTGTCCCCCGCCGCCGTCGCCGAGGCCCTGACCCGCATGGGCGTCCGTTCGGAGACCCACGGCCAGTTCGTCACCGCCTTCCCCCCGGAGTACCGGAACGACTTCCTGCATCCCGTGGACATCATCGAGGACGTCATGATCGGAGTCGGCATGGCGGGCTTCGAACCCGAGAGGCCGAAGGATTTCACGATCGGACGGCTCACCCCCACGGAGAACCTGGCGCGCAAGGCCAAGGCGATCCTGGTCGGCATGGGCTACCAGGAGATGGTGTACAACTACCTGGGATCCGGCCGGGACTACGTGGAGCGGATGAACGTCCCGGGCGACACGGCCCTGCGCATCGCCAATCCCATGACCGAGAACTTCGAGTACGTCCGACCCTCGATCCTACCCTGCCTCCTGGGCTCGGAGTCGGTCTCCGGAAAGGCCGTCTACCCGCACCGGATCTTCGAAGCCGGCAAGGTGGCCTTCAAGGACGGGACCGCCAACTACGGCACGGTCACGAGGACCCGCCTGGGATTCCTCTCCTCCCACGCGGAGGCTGACTACAACGAGGCGGCCAGCCTCGTCGCGGCGCTTCTCTACTACCTGGGCGCGGAGTATTCCGTGGAGGACTGCGACGACCCGCGCTTCATCCCCGGCCGGCAGGCCCGTATCCTGCGGGGCGGCGCGGAGGTGGGCGTGTTCGGAGAGATCCATCCCCGGGTGCTGGAAAACTGGGGCGTCGCGGTGCCCTGTGCGGCCGGAGAGATCGACCTGGAAGCGTACCTGTAGAAAGGACCGCTCATGGATTACAAAACATACTTCTCCGGGCATCCCGGTTGGCCGTATCGGAACTTCGCGGAGATGGTCGAGGGACTCCCGAAGTCCTACGGGGACGCCGTGGCGTTCCGGTCGCGCCCGGCGGGCGAGGACGAGGGCTATGAAACCATGTCCTACCGGGAAGTGGAGTCCCGTTCCCGCTGCCTTGCCCGGTTCCTGCTGTCCGCGGGGCTGAAGGCCGGCGATTCCGTGGCCATGCTCTCCGAGAACCGGCCCGAATGGTGCGTCTGCTACCTCGCGGCGGTCCGCGCCGGTCTCGTAGCCGTGCCCCTGGACTCGGCCCTGGACGAAAAGGGCGCGGCGAACATCCTCGCCGCTTCCTCGGCCCGGGTCCTGATCTATTCCGGACGGCTGAGAGAAAAGACCCTGGCCGCGTGCCGGATTCTCGGAACGGGTGCCCCGTTCCGGATCGACCTTGATGTGGAGGACGAGGGACCGTCGGACGGCGACGCGCCGGAAGGCTCCTACCGCCGCATCCTGGACGGCTCTTCGGACGCGGAGTTGCCGCACCCGGGCTCCATATCCGGCGACGCCACGGCCGCTATCATCTTCACCTCCGGAACCACCGGCGTGGCCAAAGGCATCGTCCTCTCCCATGCCGGGATCCTGGCCAACATGGAAGCCGCCGTGCGGGCCCTCCGGGTGGACGGTAGGGACAACATAGTCTCCGTCCTGCCCCTGCACCATACCTATGCGGCCACCTGCACCTTCCTGGCTCCCCTGGAAGCGGGGTGCTCGGTCACCTTCGTGGAAAAGATCGTTCCCTCCGTGGTTCTGCGCCACATCGAGGAATCCCGGGTTACGGTCCTGATCGGGGTGCCTCTCCTGTTCGACAAGATCCGGGCGGGGATCGAGGCGGAGCTCCGAAAACTTCCCGCCGCCGCAGGCGGGGCGATCGGCGCCCTGATCGGGCTGGGACGCTTCCTTTCCGTTGACTGCGGAACCGACGCGGGCCGGCCCCTCCTGGGCTTCCTCCGGCGCAGGGCGGGGCTCGACTCCCTTCGGCTGTGCGTCTCGGGGGGAGGTCCCCTCCTGCCGGCGACGGCGGATTTCTTCGACGCCCTGGGCCTGCGGATGGTACAGGGCTACGGCATGAGCGAGAACGGCCCCCTTATCTCCGTGAACCTGCCCGCGTACAAGGAAAATCGCTCCGTGGGGGTCCCGGTCTGGAAAACGGAGGTGCAGATCTCCGACGCCGGCCCCGACGGGATCGGGGAGATCCGGGTTCGGAGTCCTTCCCTCATGAAGGGGTATCTGAACGACCCCGAGTCCACCGCCCGTACCCTGACCGAGGACGGATGGCTGCGGACCGGGGACCTCGGGCGCATCGACCGCCGGGGCTTCCTATTCATCACCGGCCGCTCCAAGGACCTCATCGTCACGGAGGGAGGCAAGAACGTCTACCCCGAAGAGATCGAGCAGAGGTTCGCGGATTCACCCTGGATCTCGGAGATCCTGGTGCTGGGCCGGGGACGGTCCGCGGGCCACTCCGGGGAGGACGTGGTCGCCCTGTGCTTCCCGAACTTCGAGGCCGTCCGGGCCGCCCAGCCCGGACAGGAATCCGACCCGGAGTTCGTCCGTTCCCTGGTACGCAGCGAGGTCCGGCGGGTGAACAAGGGCTTGCCGCAATACATGAAGGTGGTGGATTTCAAGATCCGCGAAAGCGAATTCGAGAAGACCGGCACCCGGAAGATCAAGCGGTTCCTCTACAAAGGCGCGTTCTAGAAGGCCGGTACCCCCGGATCGCCGGAGATCCGCTTCACCATTTCATCCGCACGGAGTAGTATATGGACATGGATTCCGCGGCCCCCCTCCTGATCGTCTCCCGGCTGACCGTAACGGCCGTCACCACCTTCCTGGCCATCGTGCTATGGTCACGGACCCGGGACCTGGCCTGGATGCTCATGGTCGTGGGAACCGTGGCGGGCTACGCTGACATCCTGTACGGCCTCCTCGCCCGGTTCGGCGTCATTCCGGAAGGCCCCCTGGCCGCGCCGGGAGTTCCCCTGGCAGTCCTCATACTTTCGAACCTTCCCACCCTGCTGTACGGGTCGGCCTTCGCGGTCATGGTAGCCCGCAAGCGCATCCGCTGACCGATCCTGCCGGACCCCAATCCCGGGCAGATCCGCACCGCACCCTCCGACGGATGTCCCGGTGCAAGCGCCCGGGTCGGTCTCCGACGGTATCCCTCCGGGAGGTCCGAATGGAGGTATTCGCGTTCGCTCCCGCCGGCTTCGAGGGGGGACTCGTGCGGGTGGAGGTCGACATACGAAGGGGGCTTCCCGCCTTCGATCTGACGGGTCTTCCGGATGATGCCGTGCGGGAATCCCGGGACAGGGTCCGTGCGGCAATACGAAACGCGGGATTCGAGTTCCCCGTGGATCGGGTGCTCGTGAACCTTGCCCCCGCGGATCTCCGCAAGTCCGGGGCGTCCTTCGACCTGCCCATAGCCCTGGGGATCCTGGCCCGAAGCGGCCAGGTCCCGGAATCCGGCCGTCCCGTCCTGGCCGTCGGAGAACTCGGCCTGGGCGGGGAGATTCGCGCCGCCCGCGGAGCTCTATCCGCAGTCGCGGCGGGGATCGCGGCGGGAATCGAGGATTTCGCCGTTCCCCGGGAGAACCTCGCCGAGGCGAGATCCCTGGGGCGGGGAACCGTCCGGGGAGTGTCCGCCCTGGGCGAGTTCTGCGTGCTGTTCCCTCCGTCCGGATCCTGTACGGATACACCGGCGGTTCCGCGGGAGGGCGGCGATCCAGAGGAAATCAGATTCAACGGGGTCCCGGCTTCCTTGGGCTCCGACGAGCATCTCGGGGATTTCTCGGACATCCGGGGCCAGCCTCCGCTCCGCCGCGCCCTGGAGGTGGCCGCTGCGGGGGGACACCACGTCCTTCTCTTCGGGCCCCCGGGGGTCGGAAAGACCCTGGCGGCGCGCCGGCTTCCGACCCTCCTGCCCGACCTGTCGGGCCGTACTGCCGTGGAGGCGACCCAGATCCATTCCCTGGCGGGCCTGCTCCGGCCGGGCGGGGGACTCCTGCGGAGGCCGCCGTTCCGCAGTCCCCATCACGGGGCCTCCGCGGAGGGTGTGGTGGGCGGCGGGCGGTGGGTGCGGCCCGGGGAGATTTCCCTGGCCCACGGCGGCGTCCTTTTCCTGGACGAGGCGCCGGAGTTCCGATCCGACATCCTCCAGGCCCTACGGGAACCTGCCGAGGAGGGGAGGATCTCCATAGCCCGGGCGGAGACGACCCTCTCGTTTCCCGCTCGGTTCCAGCTCGTACTGGCCGCCAATCCCTGTCCCTGCGGAGCCCTCGGACGGGCCGGAGCCGTCTGCCTTTGCTCGATCCAGGATCTCCGTCGGTACTGGAAGAAGCTGGGAGGCCCTCTCCTGGACCGCATCGACATCCGGGTTCCGGTCAAGCCGGCTCCTTTCCGGACCCTTCTCGGCTCGGAGGAGACCTCGGCCGTGGTTCGGGGACGTGTGGAAGCGGCCCGGAGGCTGCAGGCGGAACGCTACGGAGAGTTGGGGTTCGATCTCAACGGACTCCTCCCGGCCGGATCCGTCGATCGGTTCTGTCCCGTGGACGATGGGACGGCCTCCTACCTGGAACGGCAGGCCGGGGCCCTGGGCCTCTCGGCCCGGGCTCTGCACTCCATCCTGCGCGTATCCAGGACCGTGGCGGATCTGGAAGGCTCCGGACCCATACTCCTCCGCCACGTGGAGGAGGCGGCGGAACTCCGCCGATACGGCGACGAAGACCCCTTCTGGCGGATTCCGTAGATAGGAATTCGCGGGGAATTCGGGACGGGAGCGATTGACACGGGCGCAGGGATTCGGGTAGGGTAGCCTCCGCTCGCCAAGCAGCGCTACGCGCCTCTTGGCGGTTCAGAATAGCTCACGCGGTTCTGGCCGTGCGGT
>JBFZER010000063.1:0-6015 GCA_041306765.1 Spirochaetota bacterium
AGGGTTGTGCATGGACATGCCCAGGAATGCGATCAGGGCGGCGACAACCGCAAGGGGGTTCGTCGCCGCAGTCCAGTTCCAGAATCCCCCCTGCTGGGCCGCCACGATGGCCGTTATGTCCAGAGTCCCGTACTGGACGGCCACGGCGATCACGGAGAGGGCGAAGGGCACCTCGAAGGCGGTCATCTGGGCCAGCCCCCGGCTCACGCCGATCGCGGAGTAGGGGTGACCCCCCTCGCTGGCTCCCAGGGCCATCCCGAGCTGGCCGAAGAAGATGAAGTACATGACCAGCAGGAGGTCTCCGGAGTCCGAGAAGTTCCGGAAGAGGACCGAGCCGTAGACGGCGGGAACGAACATGTAGGTGCCGACCCCGCCGGCCAGGCGGAAGACGGGGCCCAGGTAGAACATGACCCCGTGGCCGATGGAGTTCCGTTTGGCCGTGCTCTTCACGATGTCGATATAGGGCTGCCATACGGGCTGTCCAACCCGCCCCTGGACCTTGGCGCTGATCCGGGCCATCGACCCGATCAGCAGAAGTCCGTAGTTCGTGATCACGAACAGGGAGACCAGGGCGTATCCGACGCGGACGAGGATTCCGGTTTCCATCACAGGACCCCCAGGAGGAGATAGAGGACCGCCACGTACAGCACCACGTGGAGGGCGTAGGTCTGGCCGTTTCCCGTGTACAGGCGCCGCAGGGCGCCCCCCACGGAGGCGGTTCCGGTTCCGAAGGCGGCCCAGAAGCGTTCGGCCCGCTCCCGGGTCAGGAAGCCCAGGGCTTTCCGGTAGGGCTCGAAGAAGCGCCAGGCGTAGTGGGTGGTCTCGGGCTTCAGGGGACGCTCCGCGGCGTAGACGATGTTGAACTGTTTAACGGACTGGGGATTGTGGAGGTTGGCCAGCATCCAGACCAGGCACAGGGCGAAGACCCCGCCCGTGACGACCATGGTCAGGGTCCCGTCCCAGTATCCCAGGGCCGAGCGCAGGCGGCTCCCCTCGAAGGCCAGGGTGACCGGGAACCGGTTCCCCACCAGGGCCAGGATGGGATCCAGGATCAGGCGGGGGAAGACCGAGACCGCCATGAGGGCCGCCATCAGGGCCAGCTGGGGCAGGACCAGGGCCGCCGGGGCTTCCCGGACGTTCGCCTGGGGGGGCTTGGGCTGGCCCAGGAAGATGGAGTGGATCAGGCGGTAGAGGTAGAGGAAGGCCACGCCGCTGGCGAAGAAGGCGACCGCGGCCTCCAGGTACCAGCCCTTTCCGATCAGGGTCGAGTAGAGTAGCCACTTGCCCCCGAAGCCTGACAGGGGCGGCACCCCGGACAGGGCTATGATGGCCATGAGCACGGACAGGAAGCTCAGGGGCATCTTCTTTATGAGGCCTCCCATCTCGTACATGTTCCGGGTTCCCGTGCGCTGGATCACCCCGGCGATCGCCAGGAAGAGCATCGACTTGTACAGGAAGTGGTTCAGGGCCAGGTAGAGGGATGTGGTCCATCCGGCCTGGTCCATCGCGGCAAAGGCCAGGATCACGTAGCCGATCTGTCCCAGGGAAGAATATGCCAGGGTGCGCTTGATGTCCTCCTGGTAAACCGCGTACAGGGCTCCTCCCAGGGCGGTGGCCAGGCCCAGCCAGCCCAGGGCCCGACTAGTCCACGGTCCGCCGGGCAGGGAGGCTCCCAGGGACAGGGCCAGGGCGAAGAGGGCGAAGACCGGGGCCTTGGACAGGGCCGCGGACAGAAAGCCCGAAGACTCGTCGTCCGCCTCCGCGTAGGAACCCGGCAGCCAGACGTGGACCCCCAGGGCCCCGGCCTTCACCAGGAGACCGATCAGGACCAGGAGCCCCGGCCAGCCCTCGGCGGCGGTCCCGCCGTCCCAGCCTCCCGAGGCCAGACCCGCCATGAGGAGGAAGGCCCCCCCGAGGCCGAAGACGATGTAGGACAGGGCGGGCCCCCGGCCTTCGCGCCCCCGAAGCACCAGGAGCCAGCTGGCCGCGGTCATGGTTTCCCAGGCGAAGAAGAACTCAAGGGGGGTCCTCGCCACGAGGATCGCCCCCAGGGCCAGGGTCGCTCCCGAGAGCAGGGGGTATAGGCCCCTCCGGGGCCCGCCTTTCCGGAGGGCCGCGATGGAGAAGAGGGCGCCTCCCCCGAGGAGCATGAGGGAGAAGATCTGACGGAGGCCGTCCATCCGGTCCCAGACGGAGGCGCCGAATGCGGCCGCGGCTGCGACGGACAGCAGGCCCTTGACCCAGCCGGGAGTCCCGTCCAGAAGGAAGAGGAGCGCCATCGCCGCCCAGGGCGCCCAGAGCAGGGGATTCTGCACGGGGCCGCGGGATCCGATCCAGGCGCCGCCGGCCGCCAGAAGAAAGGCCGCAAGGACGGGACCCGTCCCCCGAATTCCCAGGCGGGCGGGAGCGGCGCCCGGTTCCTCGCCCTTGGCCCGGACGCCGAGCCAGCGGAACACGTAGAAGGCCTCCAGGAGGCTGCCTCCCAGGACGATCGCTAGGATCCACCACATCCCGGAGTCCGCCAGGGCCCGAACCAGGCGCCACTTGGCCCAAAAGCCCGGGAAGGGCGGAAGGCCCACGAGCGCCGCAGCCAGGACTCCCGCCGCTGCCAGGGGCAGGCGAGCCAGGGGCCCCCGGGATCCCTGGTCCTCCACGGCCCCGGCCAGGAGGAAGAGCCCCGTCTTGGCCAGGAGGTGGTTCAACAGGAGACCTCCCGCGACGGCCGCGGCGAAGTCCGCCCCGTCCCCAAGGCCGGTAAGCCGGGTCAGGGCCGCCACCGCGGCAACCAGGCCCACCTGGGCCACGGAGGAGTAGCCGAGCATCCGCAGGGGCCGCTCCTGACGGGCGCCCACCAGGTTGCCCGCCGCGAAGGTGGCCAGGCCTCCCCCCGCGACCAGGGTGAGGTGGGCCGGACCCAGGAGGGGAAACACCTTCCAGAGGGCCAGGAGGAGGGCCGTTGCGGAGGCCCCGGACAGTACGGCGGAGACGCCGGGGTGGGCGGTCTCGTAGGCGTCCACGGCCCACCCGTTTGCCGGGAAGGGCTTCAGCTCCACAAGGAGGGCCGCCAGGAGGAAGAAGACCGCCGCGGTCCCCGCAGGCCCCGAGAGGGCGGCGCCGGCGGCCGCGACGTCCAGGTTCAGGGTGTCCGCCAGGCGATATATGTAAATCACGCCGATCAGGTACAGGGAGCTGGCGATGCCTCCGGCGATCATGTACTTGAACGCCGCCCGGAGGGCGGGCTTCCGGTCGTCAAACCCCAGAAGCCCGTAGGTGGAGATCGCGGTGATCTCAAGGAAGACGAAGAGGTTGAAGAGGTCCCGGGTCAGCACGATCCCGGAAAGCCCCATCAAGGCCATGAGGAGGGCCATGGACCCGCCCAGGGGGGCGTCCCGGAGGGACCGGTCGAGGGAAAAGGCGGCCAGGAGGCCCGTCAGGGCGATGGCCGCCGTCCCGGCCGCCTCGGCCAGGCCCACCCGGAGCACGATGGCCAGGGGGGCCGTGAACCCCGCAGTCCCGAAGTCGACGGCCTGGCCCCCGGACAGGAGGACCGCGAGCCAGGATACGCTCGCCGCCAGCCAGGCGGCGGTCACCCCGTGCGCCAGGATCAGGGCGAGCCTGCGCCCCAGCCGGTCGACCAGGGGCAGGAGGAAGGCCGCGCCGAGGGACAGGGCGAAGAGCCAGAGGGGATTTACCATTTCTCGTCTCCGTAGGCTTCGACGGAGGAACCGCCCCCTGCCGCGCGGAGCCGCACGGCGTAGGAGAGCTGGAGGGCCGTGACGGCCAGTCCGATGACGATCGCGGTCAGGACCAGGGCCTGGGGTACCGGGTCCGTCATCCGGGCCGCCGCCGTCGCGGCGTCCCCGGCGGAGTCCAGGATGGGGGCGGTGCGTCCCCGGATGTAGCCGGTGGAGAGGATGACCAGGTTCACCCCGGTCTCCATCACCGAGGTGGCGATGGCGATCTTGAACAGGTTCGGCCGGGCCAGGATGCCCCAGAGGCCGATCAGCACAACGACCGCGCCGGACGCGGCCACGGGATTGATCCGGGAGACGGCTTCCAGCAGGTTCATTCTCGGTCTCCTTTCAGGGCGTCCAGGATGCCGGAGAGCTCGGCCCCGACCTTGAGGCCGATCAGGGAGTAGATGACCGGGATGGAGCCCGCGCTGACCAGGGATCCGATCCTTCCCAGGGGCAGGGCCCGGGGATCCAGGAAGCCCCAGGCCAGGAAGGCCCCCAGGAGCCCCATGCCCACGTAGGCCGCTCCGGACAGGGATTCCACCGCCGCCATGATCCCGTGGGAGAGCCGGGATTCGGGACGGGCCAAAAGGCCCAACAGCAGGGCCGTGGCGATCACCACGCCGCCCTGGAAGCCCCCGCCGGGGGTCAGGTGTCCGTGCAGGAAGATGTAGACCCCGAACATCACCAGAAGCCCCGTAAGGAGGCCCGTGGCGGTGACCAGGATTTCCGTGGCCGCGGGTTTTGGCTCGGATTCCGCCGCTCCCAGTCCCAGACGCTTTCGGGTAAGGAGGGCCCCCACGCCCGCGGTAGCCGCGAAGAGTACGGCCACCTCTCCCAGGGTGTCGAAGCCCCGGTAGCTCACCACGATAGCCGTCACGACGTTTGCGGCTCCGAAGTCCCCGGGCGCGTCGGAGAGGTAGGAGGAGGCGAGAGCGCCGGGCGCCTCGGGAACTCCCGTCCCCAAGGCCAGGGGGAGCAGGGCCGCGGCCATGCCGGCCACGGCCAGGAATACGAGGACCCGGCGCATCATCGGCGGCCTCCCTTCACGGAGTCCCCGAGGGGATCCGCGTCCTCCTCGTCGGGCTGGCGGGCCCGGGCCATGGCGTACAGGTAGACCACGGTGGTCAGACCCGACCCGATTGCGGCCTCCGTCATGGCCACGTCCGGCGCGCCCATGAGCAGGAACACCAGGCTGGCCGCGAGGCTTACGCCCCCGGAAAGGATGATGGACACCAAGAGGCTCCGGGTCAGGACGGCCCCGATCCCCGCTGCGATCATGACGATTCCGGAAACCAGGATGGCGGCGTCAACCAGCATGTCCGGCCTCCTTCCCCTGGTCCGCGGCCGCAAGGGCGTCCGGTTCCAGGCGGGCTCCGATCCGCTTCCGGTGGGCGTATGCGGCCCGGGCCAGGGCGTTGGAGCTCACGGGATTCGTCAAGACGATGAATACGATGAGGATGACCATCCTCCCCAGCCAGTCCGGCTTCATGATGCCGATTCCCAGGAGGAAGAGTATGGAACCCAGGGTCGTGGCCTTTGTACCGGCCTGCATGCGGTTGAAGGCGTCGGGCATGCGCAGAAGGCCTATGGCCGAGAGGAGGAAGAAGAGCGAACCCGCCAGGCTCACGAAGGCCCCGATGATCTCGTTCATTTCAAAGCCCCCCTTCCAGGTACCGGGCGATCGCGACGACTCCCGTAAACCCGACGAGGCCGTACACCATGCCCACGTCCACGTAGATCCGCCGGCCCGAGAACACCGCGAAGGCCACGATCAGGGATGTGGCGATGATGGTCATCACGTCCAGGGCCACGGTCCTGTCCACGGCCCAGGGCCCCTTCGCGAACCGGACGGCGGATAGCAGGAGGCCCAGCGCGGCCAGGCCGGAGGCCGCCGCGAAAACCGTGTCAGCCACAGATCACCTCCAGGTATTTTTCGAAGCCTTCGACGATGGCGGCGGTGGCGCCTTCCGGATCCTCATCCTGCACCTTGATCCAGTGGACGAAGATATCCTCGCCCCTCATATCCACGGTGATCGTGCCGGGGGTCAGGGTGATGGAGTTCGCCAGGAGCAGCCGTCCGAGGGGGGTCTTGAGGCGGGTCTTCACCTTCACGATCCCCGGGGCGATGGGCAGGCGCGGATGCAGTACCCGGAATGCAACGTCCAGGTTCGAGAGGACGAGGGCCTTTGTGAACACGAAGAAGTAGGCGATCAGGGTCGCCAGGGCCCGGGGGCCCAGCCTCAGGTCCCCCAGGGGGGAGGCCGCCGAGAACGGAAGC